>JAEZAY010000051.1 GCA_023427575.1 Bacteroidota bacterium
GATTATACATCCGCCAGCCTTTGGCAACAAGTTGAAATCTTTCGATGCGGCCGAAGCCTTAAAAATGCCGGGCAGTAAAGCGGTGTTCCAGCAAACATTGTTTAAACCGGAATTTGAGCTGGCGGGTTTTGATACCCGCAGTTTTAATGAGCTGCTGGTAGTTGTTGGAAGCAGCACCTGGGAAGTGATGAATGCCCGAAAAAAAGTAATAGCAAACTGGGAACCGGCCGGTGAGGTGAAAGATATTTTTGCGGGAAGAAATGGAAAGCGTGAGATACTGATGCCCGCAGAACTGGAAAGTACCGGCGAACAAATGAAAAAAATGGCGGAGCATGGCGGTAAGCCGGCAGAAGTTTTACGTAAAGACGGCGATCCGGAATCGGCGTTTAAAAATGCTGCACAGATCATTGAACGCACATATACCGCACCATTCCTGGCTCATAACTGCATGGAGCCAATGAATTTTTTTGCGGATGTTACCGAAGAAAAAGCAGTGCTGGCCGGGCCGCTACAGTCGCCGGGATGGGCAGAACCAACGCTGATAAAATTGTTAAACCTTCCGGCGGAAAAAATTGAAATCAAGATGACCCGCATGGGTGGCGGATTTGGTCGGCGCGCTTATGGTCATTACATATATGAAGCAGCGCTGATTTCTAAGAAAATGAAAGCGCCGGTAAAACTGATCTACACAAGGGAAGATGATATGACCTATGGCATTTATCGCCCAATGTATACAGCAACCTATCGGGCAGCAATAGACGCTAATAAGAATTTGACCGGGTTTCATGTGAAGGGTGGCGGGATTCCAGAACATCCCATACACGCCAACCGGTTTCCGGCAGGAGCGGTAGATAATTACCTGGCCGAAGGCTGGCAGATACCTTCGAACATAACGATCGGTGCATTCCGGGCGCCGCGCTCCAATTTTAATGCAGCCGCCGAACAATCTTTCCTCGATGAGATTGCCGAAGCCATGGGAAAGGATCCGATCGAATTCAGACTGGAACTTTTAAAAAGGGCAAAAGAAAATCCGGTGGGCAAAGACAATGATTACGATCCCGATCGCTATGCGGGTGTGTTAAATCTGGTCAGAGATAAATCGGGATGGAAGGATCCTGAAAATAAAAAATACAGCCGCGGTGTAGCTGCCTATTTCTGTCATAATTCTTATGCTGCCAATGTGGTGGATATGGTTATGAAAGATGGGAAACCTTATGTAGAGCAGGTTTTTAGCGTGCTGGATTGCGGGATTGTAGTTAATCCCGAATCGGCTAAAAACATGGTGCAGGGAGCGGTGGTGGATGGAATTGGAAACGCTTTTTACGGTGAGCTCACACATAAGGATGGAATGGTGCAGCAAACGAATTTTCACAATTACCGGATGATCCGGATGAATGAGGCGCCTAAAAAAGTGGAAGTTCATTTTGTTGAAAACGATATTGATCCAACCGGATTGGGAGAGCCTCCATTCCCACCGGTGTTCGGAGCAGTAGCCAATGCATTGTACAAAGCTTCCGGCAGAAGAATTTATAAGCAGCCTTTTATAAAAGAGCTTGATTCAAACCGGCGCAGTTTTTAAATCCTTTCTTCAACTTTTTTTATTTTCCAGTTATGATCAAATTAAATATCAATCGAAAATCATATACCGTAAATGCCGACCCGCAAACACCTCTGTTATGGGTTCTTCGTGATCATCTTGATCTTGTTGGAACCAAATATGGATGCGGCATGGCTCAATGCGGAGCCTGTGTGGTTCATTTGGATGGGAAGGCTGTTCGTTCCTGCATAACAACGGCTGCAAGGGCTGAAGGGAAAGAAGTGGTTACGATTGAGGGATTGGCTGAAGCGAATAATCATCCGGTTCAAAAGGCCTGGATGGAACTGGATGTGGCGCAGTGCGGATATTGCCAGTCGGGACAAATCATGTCGGCGGTAGCCTTGCTCCGCGAAAACAAAAATCCAGGCGATGCGGTTTTTGACGCGGCCATGTCGGGAAATATTTGTCGCTGCGGAACTTATTTGCGGATCCGGGAAGCCATTCATTTGGCCGCTGAAATCCAGCAAAAACAAGGCTGATGGTTACGAAAATCGCGATACGGTAGCCAACCCTTTATATCGCCACCAAAATAATTGGTCATCGGTGGAATCCTTATGCCGGCTTTTTTCTCATACTTTTTTTTACCGTTTCACGGTGCATGGCGCCCCAATCACTAAGTGAACGCAATACTTCATCAAGCGTATCTGCATAATCAGATAATTCATATTCCACCACCACAGGTGTTCCCGTAAAAACATTCCGGTTAACAAAACCATTCAGCTCAAGTTCCTTCAATTCGCTGGAAAGGACCTTGGCCGAAATTCCATCAACCATTCGCTGAAGTTCATTGAATCTCTTATTGCCTTCCGTAAGTGCAACGATGATCCGCAGTTTCCATTTACCGCCTATAACATACAGTGCATCAGCAACCGCATTTAAGGCGGCTTTACACTGAGCCTCCGATCTAATCACTTTGCTGCCTTTGAATTTACCCATAACCAGGTTTTAACAGTAACCTGCCGGTTACCACTTACTTTTTGTATAGTACTTACCTTTTGTAATCAAAGGTATATAGTTTTGTTTTCTCATTGATAAAAAACAAAAAAAATGAAAAAGGCAAAATGGATTATCGACCCCATTCACAGTGAACTGGGTTTTAAAATTAAACACCTGATGATCACGAATGTTCCCGGATCTTTCAAAAAATTTGAAGGCGAAGTGGAAACGGAGGGTGAAGATTTCAATACGGCAGCCATTCG
>JAEZAY010000066.1 GCA_023427575.1 Bacteroidota bacterium
CCTATGTCCACTGCAAACATCTACCCCGACAAGAATGCTTCAGGATTCTAACTGAGCGCGGATTTTGGCAATCACCTGCTCCATTCCGGAAATATCTTTACCACCGGCTGTTGCAAGGTTTTTCTGGCCTCCGCCCCCGCCTTTTATTAAGGGAGCTACAATGGTTTTGATAAGATTTCCGGCATCCAGCTTATTGCCGGTAACCAGCGATTCGCCAATCGCCACTGCAACAAATGCCTTTTCATTAATAGCTGCACCAAGCACCACCACCATGTTTTCACCGGCGGAACGAAGCTCATAAGCCAGCTTTTTTAATGCTTCCGGACTATTCACATCCACCCGGCTTGCTATATAGCGGTAATCATTAACCGATTCTGCTTTTTTAAGTAGTTCTTCACGGATCTGACTTAAAGCGGCCAGTTCCATTTGTTCCAGCTTTTTGCGCAAGTCGGCGTTTTCGGTCAGCAGGTTTGAAATGGCCAGATTCAGATCCCGGGGATTTTTTAATTGCTCGCGGATGGAAGCGAGCAGCGACTGTTCTTCACTGATACTGAGTTCGGCAGCCAGGCCGGTGACTGCTTCCACGCGCCTGACGCCGGCGGCTACTGCGGTTTCATGCAAAATCCGGAATGTGCCGAGCTCGCCCGTAGCCCCTACATGGGTACCACCGCAAAGTTCAACCGAATAGGATGGATCGATGATCACCACCCGAACCGTTGCGCCATACTTTTCACCAAACAGGGCCATGGCCCCCATTTCAAGGGCTTCTTCGCGAGGCATTTCTTTGATTAGAACCGGAATGTTTTCCCGGATCTTTGCGTTCACCAGCGCTACGACTGCTGCGATTTCTCCGGAGCTCATTTTTGAAAAATGCGAAAAATCAAAACGCAGTGAATCCGCCTGGACCAGCGATCCTTTCTGAGCCACATGCGTACCCAGCACCTTTTGCAATGCGGCATGTAACAAATGCGTAGCGGAATGATGAAGGGCGATCTTTTTCCGGCGTTCCGCGTTTACGGAAGCAAATACCCGGGAATCGCTGATGGTTTCCGGCCATTCTTCTGTAATATGTATGATCAGATCATTTTCTTTTTTGGTATCAAGAACCGGAATTTCGTTTCCATCTATCCGGATGAAACCGGTGTCGCCAACCTGTCCGCCACTTTCCGCATAAAAAGGCGTTTTATCCAGTACCACATGGAATACATTATTGCCTTTTGCACTCACCTTTCGGTATTTCAACAAACCCGCTTTCGTTTCAAGTTGGTTATATCCGATAAAGCGCGAAGATGCATCATCAAAAATCACCCAGTCCTGCATATCGAGGGCGGTGGCGGCACGGCTCCGGTTTTTTTGCTGCAGCATTTCGGATTCGAACTCCGTTTCCACTACTTCCAGCGATTGTTCGGAAGCGATCAGTCGCGTGAGATCTATCGGGAATCCATAGGTGTCGTAAAGTTCAAAAGCGGCCCTGCCATCAATCTTTTCAGAGCCCTGTTTTTTTGTTTCGGCGATGATATCGTCGATTTATTTAAGCCCTTTTTCAAGAGTTCTCAAAAAGGATTCTTCTTCTTCACGGGTTACTTTTTGAACAAAGTCCAGTTGACCGGCCAGCTCGGGAAATACATTTTCAAATTGTTTTGACAGAACCGGCAAAAGTTGAAAAAGCAGCGGTTTTTTATAATCGAGGTAGGTATAATAATACCTGACAGCTCGTCGTAATATCCGCCGGATAACATAACCCGCACCTGTATTCGAAGGCAACTGGCCGTCGGCAATGGTAAAGGCTATGGCACGGATATGATCAGCCAGTACGCGGAAGGCGATATCTGATTTTGAGTTTGTGCCGCCATACTGTTTTCCGGTGAGGGTTTCGGTTTCTTTGATGGTGCCGGAAAATACATCGGTATCGTAATTGGATTGTTTGTTCTGGATGGCTCGAACCAACCGTTCAAAACCCATCCCGGTATCCACATGGGTTGCGGGCAGAGGCTCCAGCGATCCATCTTTCAGCCGGTTATATTCCATAAACACATTGTTCCAGATCTCAATCACCTGGGGATGGTCTTTATTGACCAGCAGATGCCCCGGAACAACAGCAATTTCTTCTTCGCTGCGCAGGTCAATATGAATTTCACTGCAGGGTCCGCAAGGGCCGGTATCGCCCATCTCCCAGAAATTATCTTTTTTATTTCCGTAAAGGATATGTTCGGCCGGGAGATACTCTTTCCATTTTTCAAGTGCCACCAGGGAGGGCGGAATTTTTTCATTCAAATCGCCTTCAAAAACGGTTGCGTACAAACGATTTTTTGGTAGGCGGTACACATCGGTGAGCAATTCCCAACTCCATTGAATGGCTTCAAGCATAAAATAGTCGCCAAAGCTCCAGTTCCCCAGCATCTCAAACATGGTATGGTGATAGGTATCTACGCCTACTTCCTCCAGATCATTGTGTTTGCCGCTCACTCTCAGGCATTTCTGCGTATCCGCAGCTCTTTTAAAAGGCGGTTTTTTATTGCCAAGAAAATAGTCTTTGAACTGGTTCATGCCCGCATTGGTAAATAAAAGGGTTGGATCGTTTTTTATAACAATCGGCGCGGAAGGCACAATTTCGTGCCCTTTGGAACGAAAAAAGTTCAGAAACTGCAGGCGGATTTCGTCGCTGGTCATCATATTGAGATGGTTGGAGGGAATTCCTCTTTAAAATAAATTGTTTATTTTGGCTGCAAAAGTAACCAACCAAACTCTTATTCCGGAATTGGAATCCGGATTAACGGTGTTTAAATGTTTGATTGATTTCCCGGGCCCTGAATGGCCTGAACTTTGATGCTGGTCAAACGCCGGAGCCACTGATGAAAAAAATAAAATATTATTACAATACAAATACGCTGCGATATGAGAAACTGGAGACACCGCTCCGGGTAAAGCTTTTGCGGGTATTGGGTTTTCTCAGCTCCGCCATTGTTACCGCCCTGATCATTGTTTCCGTAGCCTATCGCTATTTTCCTTCCGCCAATGAAATGCTGCTGCAGCAGGAAAATGAAGCCCTTCGGGAAAACTTTCTGATCCTGGATGAAAAAACCACCAAACTTTCACAGAGACTGGTAGATCTGGAAGCCAGAGATAATGAAGTGTACCGGGCCATTTTTGAAGCCAACCCCATTCCCGACAGTGCCCGGGCCAAAGAAATGGAGCAGCAAAGGGAAATGCAGGTGGTTATGAGCCTGAACCGGTACCAGTTGGAAAACGATATCGCTCATACTCTTCAGACATTAACCAACCGCATAGAAGCACAGGAAAGATCTTATGAAGAAATAGCGGATTTTATCCGTGATAAGGAATTACTGCTGGCGGCCACTCCGGCAATTCAACCGGTAAGTAATGCCGATCTTAAAAGGGTAGCCTCTGGTTTTGGTTATCGCATTGATCCGATCTATAAAACCACCCGCTTTCATGCAGGCCTCGATTTTACGGCGCCGCAGGGCACTCCTATTTATGCCACTGCCAATGGGGTGGTTAAAACGGCCGGCAATCTCGGTAATGGTTACGGGAACCATGTTATCATTAATCACGGCTATGGTTACGAAACTCTTTACGGCCATATGTATCGGGTTAAATGTAAGCCCGGTCAAAAAGTTAAAAGGGGCGAAATCATTGGATATGTGGGAAATACCGGTAAATCCACCGGCCCGCATTGTCACTATGAAGTGCATAAAAACAAACGCCCGATAGATCCCGTTTACTTTTTCTACAATGATCTGACTCCCGAACAATTCGACCGGATCCTGAAAATGGCTGCGGCCACCAACCAGAGTTTCGACTAAAATTTGACCGGGCGGTGAGATTCGGATTGGGAATTTTAAGGTTGGAACTGTAAATTTGCGCTCCAGTGTTTCAGAATCCCGATATATTGTCAATGGCCTATAAACAGCCTGTTATGCAGGATCAGTTTATAATGTTGCAGGAAAAAGAGCAGCAGATGCCGGGTTCTGTACAATATACGGTAAAACGTTTCCATAGGAATAACCAATGGAATATGGAAGACGTGGGGATGATGGTTTATCATGTCAGAAAGGATGAGCCGAAAGAAAATTACCTGGAATTGCGGTTTTGTATTTCCGGAAATATTTATTGCAGAGAAAAGCAGGTTTCCTGCGATCAGTGCAAGCAAAATGCTTCCCGCTCCTGTAATGAAAGGATGGAAAGCATCGATGTTTTAAGTTTTCGGTTTTCAACTGTTCATCTTTCCCAGTTCGTGAAACCAAATAGCCTTGATAATTCGCTCTCAAATTCTATCCTCGAGTTCACCCATCCCTCTTCCTTTACAAAAATTCTTTCGCTTTGTGGAAGAACCCGGATGGTTCTGGAAGCATTGCTGAATCACAGCTATACCGATTCGCTGGAAAATATTTATGTGAATGCGCAGATTCAAATGCTGTTATTGTACAGTC
>JAEZAY010000101.1 GCA_023427575.1 Bacteroidota bacterium
CATTATCACATTATCAAATTATCACATTTCCACATTAGCACATTGGCTCATTGGCACATTATCGCCGCCGTCCGTTTCAATTCTCTTAACGGATTTCTTCCGCGGCCCGGGGGAATACATTTTACCCGGACACCACTGACGGAGAGAATGCATGTAATGGAAAAATTCAGGTTTAAATTTTTATGGACCGATATCCTTCTTTCAAACCATTTCGACTATTAAGGAGTTAGCTAACCGGTCATAACAACTATTGCAATGAAAAATCTTATTTCTACTGGAAGCGGAATCTGTTTTTCGGTACTGCTCGCCTGCACACCCGCCCGCCATGCGCCCGGCTATTCGGGTGAAAATCTGAACTCCGCAATTATTCCACCGACGCCGGCACCTGCGGCAGTTCCGGTGTATGATTCGATACAAATCAAATTCGCTTCATACCTGCGCGTGAACCCGGAAGATATTTCCAACCTGGCTCTTTATCATTTTATCAACCGCTGGATGTATACACCCTATAAATGGGGTGGAACAGATGAAAGAGGAATCGACTGTTCGGCTTTTTTACAGAAACTGCTGCAGGAAGTTTATTTTGTAAATATTCCAAGAACTTCCATCCTGCAATTTTATACGGAGAAAGTAGAAAAGTTTGCATCCGACAGGTACCTGAAAGAAGGTGATCTTATCTTTTTCAGAACAATCAGGAATACCTATGTTTCGCATGTTGGATTGTATCTGCAGAACGGAATGTTTGTCAACTCCTCCGGCACAAAAGGAGTAAGTATTGCAAGCCTTCACGATCCCTACTGGAAAAAAAGATATGTTGCGGCTGGAAGAATAAAAACCCGATGATGCCGGGTTACAGAATTGGCATTCCGCGTTAGAATCTTAATTAATTATTGTTGGAATTAAGCCATTCAGCAGCTTCGCGGCTGCCTTCCAGGTTCTGGCTAACTACCTGGTTTAATAAGGCCCTGGCGGCTTCAACATCTCCTTTAGCATCCCTTTTCAATAAAGCAACCGCTTGCAAAAAAGACCGGGATTGCTGAACAGCCCCTGCTTTGATCCGAGTTCACGAAACGCGGCCAGGCTTTGATCATAATTCGCTTCCAACAGATATACCTGACCGAGATACTGAATGGCATCCGTATTGGATGAATCTCTTGTATAAATATCTTTAAAATATTTTTCAGCTGTTTTATAATCCTGTTTATTATAGGCTTCAATTCCCAACTGAAGGCTGTCTTTGGAAGCATCCATGGTTTGAGCAATGGAACCGAGCTCGGTTTTAACATAGGAATCTGCCATTGAAGAAAGGCGGTCGCCTTTTAAAACCGGCCATAACAACAAAGCGAGCACGATGCTGGCAGCCGCGGCATAGGGCAGCCAGTTCCGGAAATTCATTTTCCGGACCGGGCGGATTTCTTTTTGTTCGCCCATCAGTTCACGCCATTCTTTTTTCTTTTCCTCCAGCAGGGTATCGCGCAATGCCTGCCGCGTGGTGATGTAAAAAGCCACTTCATTTGCGAACTCTTCATCGCGCAAGCAGCGTTCTTCAAAGTTCTTTCTTTCAATTTCTGTTAAGTTCCGTTGAAAGTAATCATCGATATAACTAAATGTTTCATTCATGTTCAGCGATCATTCTTGTTTTTAATTACCTGGCAATAAAGGGTTTCATCTTTTCCCTGATTTTTTCCAGGCATCGCAGCCGGGTTACTTTCGCAACCGATGCATTGCTATATGCCAGTTCGGCTGCGATTTCCTTGTCGGAGTACCCGTCCTGGAACAGCAACAGGATCTGCTTGCATTTTTCGCCAATGGTTTCAATGTGTTGTTTCAACAAATTGATCTTTTGACTTTCAATCAATCGTTCGATAACAATTTTGGATGCATCCGGAAGTTGTCCAAGCAGTTCCGGCTCCGTATATGAAACATTGACCTTTTCCTTATTAGTCGTTCTTTTTCTGACCAGGTCAACGCATTTATTACAAAACACCTTATATAAATAGGTTTTGAGTGAAGAGCGGTTGCCGAAATTCTGATTCACTACATTGTGTATTACCGATAAAACCGCATCGCTATAGGCGCTGAAACTGTCATCGAAACTAAGATGATAGTTGCGCGAACCCTCATTAATAAAATATTGATATTTGGTGTACAGTTCCCTTTCAAATGGGAGTCTTTGCTTATTTCCCGCGGCCAGACCATCAGCTATTTCCTGATCCTGCATCGCTTAATTGTTTGATCCTAATTTACTTATAAATAAATTATCAACCAAGAAATTCAAAACGATCGAGAATCGCGGCTTTATCCTGTTGAAGGCAATTACCGGCCCTTGCAAATCTTTCGGACAAAGCGCTGTTTGCCATTAATGAGCTCTAAAAAGTAGACTCCATTCGCGTATGAATCGCCAAAATGAATTTCCCTTTCACCCTTCACCGCAATGATTTCAAGAAGGCGGCCCTGTACATCAAAAATTCTCAGCGATAGGTTTTGCTGAAGATCACAACCTTCGAACAAAATGGTAAACCGGTAGGCTGCAGGGTTTGGAAATATTTTCAGGGCAAATGGAATTTTCGATACCGATACCAATTGAATCTGTTTCAGGGTTTTGCCATTGCTTCGGTAATTCCATTCAATTTTGTAGATCCCCGGCTTATCATACAGAAGCGTATCGTTGGTATATGCGCTTACCAGCTCACCGGTACAGCTGTTCCGGGCCCTGGGAATCTGATTAACACGCACCATACAATCACCGCTCAGCAAAGGCAAATTTTCTTTTTCAGGAATCAGGCTTCCATTGTCTACTACCACCAGCTTTTGTTTTTGCCGGATGGTATCCATTCCCGCTTTTGCATAAACCCAGTTGATGGTGTATACGCCCGGCTTTTTATAGTAAAGCGGATCCTGACTAATGGCGGTTATTACCGACTGATCACAGGAGCTGATAGCGCGGGGTATCTCGGTTACCCGTACACTGCAGTCACCCCTCAGATCGGGAAGAGCTGATTTTTCCGGGATCAGCGCTGCGGCAGTTCTAATTTCCACCATCTGCTGCTGCTCCAGCCGCTTCTCCCCATTAACAAGATAATGCCAGTTAATAATATATTTCCCCGGTTTTGTATATACGAGCGGATCATTGGTGCTGGCTTTTATTTTTTGGTTTGAACAGAAATCCGTGGCCGTTGGAATGGACTTGATTTCAACCCGGCAGCTTCCGGTGATCGTTGGCAGTTCTTTTTCATCAGGACTTAATCCATTCGC
>JAEZAY010000174.1 GCA_023427575.1 Bacteroidota bacterium
TTCTATTACTCAAAGCCATCAGGCCAGATTCGTTTCTTTTTTCCTTTCCCCAATTTTCTGCCTCCACATGGCATAGTAAAGTCCTTTTTCTTCCAGAAGTGAAAGATGGGTTCCGGTTTCTATCACATCCCCTCGCTCTAATACATAGATCCGGTCGGCATGCATAATGGTAGATAGCCGGTGTGCAATCAGGATGGTGATTTGTTCGCGCAGTGAAGAAACCTGTTTAATAGTGTTCGTGATATCTTCTTCCGTCAGCGAGTCGAGCGAGGAA
Source organism: Bacteroidota bacterium (assembly GCA_023427575.1). Taxonomy (GTDB): domain Bacteria; phylum Bacteroidota; class Bacteroidia; order Chitinophagales; family Chitinophagaceae; genus Flavitalea. Next base: position 275 of record JAEZAY010000174.1, read on the forward strand.
GTGGCTTCATCAAAGATCAGCACTCTGGGTTTTCGAAGCAACGAGCGCGCAATGGAAAGTCTCTGTTTTTCACCTCCTGAAAGCTTGAGTCCGCCTTCTCCTATCATGGTGTCCAACCCTTTTTCTGCTCTTGTCAACAGGTTTTGGCAGGAAGCTTTATACATCACCTCGCGCAGATCATCATCGGTGGCGTTGGGATTCACAAAGAGCAGATTTTCCCGGATGGTGCCGGAAAATAATTGGGTGTCTTGTGTTACAAAGCCGATCTGGCTGCGCAGATCATCAAAGTTGATGGCCGTTTCATCAATCCCATTATAAAGTATTTTACCTTCCTGCGGCCGGTATAAACCAACCAGTAATTTCATCAAAGTTGTTTTGCCTGAACCCGATGGCCCCACAAAAGCAATCGTTTCACCCAGGCCTGCTTTAAAGTTTATATTTTCAATCGCCCTTTGCTGCGCCGTATGGTGTTTAAAGCTGACCTGTTTAAATTCAAGATTGGTAATCGGACCGAGATGCCTGGGGGTATGGGGCTGCCTTTCCGGTTCCTTGTTCATCAGGTTATGGAAATTATTCAGCGAAGCCTCGGCCTCCCGATAAGAAAGTAGAATGTTGCCAATTTCCTGCAGGGGTCCGAATACAAAGAAAGAATAGATCTGCATCGTTACCAGCTGGCCCGCATTCATCTGATCACGGAAGATCAGCCACATCAAAATGAACAGGATTACCTGCCGCAGTGTATTTACAAAAGTTCCCTGAACAAAACTGATGCTCCGGATCCTTTTTACTTTCGTTAATTCAAGCCCGAGAATTTTATACGTGTTTTTGTTCAGCCTGTCCACCTCCTGATTGGTTAAGCCCAGGCTTTTCACCAGTTCGATATTTCGTAAAGATTCTGTGGTGGAACCTGCCAGCGAAGTGGTTTTCGAAACGATGGTTTTCTGGATCGTTTTTATTTTTTTACTCAGCAGATTGGTGATGGTGGTAAGCAGGATGATCCCGGTTAGATAGGCGATGGGTATCGACCAGTGTATTGCCCAGGCCGCATAAACGCAAACAAAAAGTACACCTACCAATACGCCGAAAAGAATATTGATAAAATAATTCATGAACTTCTCAGTGTCGGCCCGCACTTTCGTCAGCACGCTTAAAGTTTCTCCGCTGCGCTGATCTTCAAACTCCTGGTAGGGCAGCTTCATCGCATGCTGCAATCCATCCGTAAAAACCTTTGCTCCGAATTTCTGGACGATGACATTCAAAAAATAATCCTGGAAATTTTTTGCTATCCGGCTAATCATGGCCACACCGATTGAAGCCAGTAAAAGCATGACTACCCCCGGTGAATCCCAGGAAAAAGACCAGAAGAAACTATCATTGTTTTTATAGGCTGAATTATTAAAAGCATAATCATTGGCCAGGTTCACCAGGTGACCGAATATTATGGGATCCATCAGCGAAAATCCCGAGTTGATTGCAGCAAGTACCATGGTAAGTAATACCAGCCATTTATATGGCTTAAGATAACCCAGAAGAAGCTTCATATCATCAAATATAAGCAAAAGCCGAAAGCCCGATAAACCCGTTGGCATCGATGGCGGACGCAAAAACGATCGGTTCGAGGCGAAATATTATTCAGGAGGATCTTCCGGATTTTTATCCGGCCCAGCTTTCCCGATCAAGGCTTCTGTACTGAATGGCTTCAGCGAGGTGTTCGGGACGGATCTTTTCGCTGGCATCCAGGTCGGCAATGGTCCGGCTAACCTTCAGGATCCGGTCATAGGCCCTGGCCGAAAGGTTTAATCGGTTCATTGCCGTCTTTAAGAGATTTTGTCCCACTACATCAATAACGCATAATTCTTTCAGCATTCGCGATGAGATCTGCGCGTTGCAGTACACTCCTTCTGAATCAATGTAACGGGCTGACTGGATCGCGCGGGCCGCAATTACCCTTTCGCGGATGCTTTCGGAACTTTCCCCCTGCCGCTCGTTCGAGAGTTCGGAAAATGCTACCGGGGTTACTTCCACATGCAGGTCAATCCGGTCGAGCAATGGCCCCGACACTTTGTTCAGATAGCGCTGAACGGCGCCCGGCGGACAGGAACATTCTTTATCGGGATGATTGTAAAAGCCACATGGACATGGGTTCATGGAGGCAATCAACATAAAACTGGCGGGAAAATCCACTGCTACTTTTGCCCTCGAAATAGTAACCTTTCTTTCTTCCATTGGCTGCCGCATAACTTCCAGCACTGTTCTTTTAAATTCCGGTAATTCATCCAGAAATAAAACGCCATTATGGGCCAATGAAATTTCACCCGGCTGAGGAATTCCGCTGCCGCCAACCAGGGCCGCATCGCTGATAGTATGATGCGGCGAACGGAAGGGCCGCTTTGAAATCAAAGTGGAATTTTCGGGAAGTTTACCAGCCACTGAATGAATTTTAGTGGTTTCCAGGGCTTCCTGCAACGACAAAGGCGGTAGTATAGTCGGGAGTCGTTTCGCCAGCATGGTTTTTCCGGCGCCGGGCGGGCCAATCAAAACGGCGTTATGACCACCCGCGGCGGCAATCTCCAATGCCCTTTTAATGTTTCGCTGGCCTTTTACATCACTGAAATCGATCTCGAAATTATACTGTGAATAAAAAAATTCTTCCCGGGTGTCGATCACCACAGGCTGTAAATGGTTTTCATTGCGTAAAAATTCGATCACATCGTTGATATGTTCCACTCCATACACGTTCAGTTTATTCACCATTCCTGCCTCACGGCAATTTTGCTTGGGAAGGATCAGTCCTTTGAATCCTTCTTTCCGGGCTGTAATGGCGATCGGCAATGCCCCCTTGATCGGATGAACGGTTCCATCAAGATTCAGTTCGCCCATAATTATATAATCCGATAATTTTTCTGGATTGGGCAATTGCTCACTGGCTCCAAGCGTGCCAATGGCAATAGGGAGATCGAAAGCGGTGCCACTTTTTTTAATATGCGCAGGGGCAAGATTTACGACCAGCTTTTTCCGCGGCATATAATAGCCATTGGTTTTGATTGTACTTTCCACCCGCTGAATACTTTCTTTTACCGCGCTGTCGGGCAAGCCTACTATATAGCAGTCTTTTCCGTCCATAGCGTTCACCTCCACCGAAATCGTGATTGCTTCCACGCCGTATACCGCACTTCCGAATGTCTTTACCAGCATAGGTCGAAAGTAGATCAATTTACCTGCAGCAGGCCCGTGTATTTAGCAGATCGCCAAAGTTTTTTTCTTTCAGTTTCGCGGGGATAACCGGCAACGATTCAGATGGCTTTCAGCTTTCCTTCAAACAGTAGTTTTGTTTCCGGATCGGGTTCCAGGGATTTCGGCCGGGATGGCAATGGCAGGGTAAACCGCTCTTTAATCTGCTTTATCTGCAGTGTTTTGATCGTTTTATTGCCATTAAAATCTGTGATCAAAAGATCGAGCGGAAACTGAAACGGAGATGGCTGCTTTTGGATCAGTTCTATTTCCATTTGCTTTTTATCATTCTGGTATTTCCATGTGATATCAAGGTCTGGATGACCAGCGGTAAACAACCATTGATTAAAAAAAGTCTGGTAGTTTTTGCCCGTTTCTTTTTCGGCTATCTTTCTGAAATCTTCCGTAGCGGCATTTTTGCCCGCGAACTGCTGGTAATACGTTCTTACTGTTCTCATAAATACCGAATCGCCCATATCTGCCCGAAGCATATGCAAAACCCAGCTTGCTTTATCGTAGGAATTTGCATTCAGCATATCCATGTAGTTTACAACGGTGGTGTCGACTACGGGAGTTTGTCTTTTCCGGTAATATTGAACCACTTTGTTCCGGTCCTCTTTCATGATTGAGATCAGCGTATCCGCGCCATACCTGCTTTGCAAATAGAGATTCGAATAATAAGTGGCGAAACCTTCGCTTAACCATAAGTGTGACCAGTGAATTTCGGTTGCCATATTACCAAAATACTGGTGCGCAATTTCGTGAGCGATCAACCCTTCCTTATTGGCTTTGCCGGTTACTGAATTCTCATAATAAAAAATGGCAGAGGCATTCTCCATTCCTCCGAATACGGTCTTCGACTGCACATTGGCGAGTTTTCCATAAGCATAGGGTCCAAGATGCCGGATAAAAAAAGGAAGAATTTCCAGGGCCGCTTCATAATCAACCGTACCCTTGTCTCTTTCTTCCATATACACCCAACTGGAAACCGGAATGCAGTTAACCTCACCTATACGCTGAACCGAAAACTCGGCCAGCCCAACCACCATCACTTTTGTGGGCAAAGGAATTTTTTCACTATAACGCGTGCGCTTTTTATTTCCGGGCAGGTTGCTTTCTTCCACCTGGATTCCATTGGAAATAACCTGGTATTTTGCCGGAGCCGTTATGGTCCAGTCAACACTCGCTTTATCAGATGGATGATCAACGGTAGCAAGCCAGTTATGGGCCCGATTGGGCCAGTTATCGGAAAAAAAAGTTCTTTTATTGTATTTGTTGGTAGATATGATCAGGCCATCGGCGGGAACGCCCCGGTATTTGATTTCCGCCTTCAGTTCCTGTTGCGGTTTTATACCCGAGCCTAAAGATATTAACAGCCGATTGTCGCGGTGGACAAATCCGGAACTTGTATCGTTGATGGTAACAGAAGACACACTCATGCCTTTTCCATTTGGCTTTTTTTCCACCAGGTCGAACTGCACCTGATTCAGATCTTTCAATGCAATAAAGCGGATCAGTACAGTGGCTTCTATCTCATTGCTTTCATCATTTATGCTTACATCGAAATGATAATGTTGCACATCGATATCGGGATCCAGATAATTGTATTTCTGCGCGGATCCGGCGATCGAAATCAGGATGCAGATAGTGAGAAAAAAGGTTTTCATGCGTATGCATTTGTTAATTTGGTGATGGTCATTTGTTGGTACGGGCTGCAGGAATAGTGGAAATCTGTGTTTATCCCAATTGCTCCAGCAATTCAATTACCTTTTCTCTTTTTAGAATCAGGTATCCCAGCCGATCGTTGCTGATTCCGTCTTTTAACTGATAACTGAAGGATAGTTGCTCATCGGTAACATTGGTTTCAAAATATTTAAATGAAATATTTGAAACGGATTGCAGTTCTTCGCCAATTTCATACAGATGCGTGGATAAAATGAAGATAGAGGTTTTTATTTTCAGCAAACCTTTGATAACCGTGGAGGAGCATTTCATGGCATCCTGAACGTTGGTTCCTTTGAACAACTCATCAATCAGAACAAGCCATCTTCGCCCGTCATTGATTTTGAGGATGGTGTTCCGGATCCTTTGCACTTCATTAAAGAAATAACTTTCACCCCGGGTAATATTGTCAACCACATTGATATTGCTCAGCAGGCCGTCAAATATACTCAGTTCCATTTTTTTAGCGGGAACACCCATGCCAAGATGAGCCAGGAATACACCGGATCCTACAGCCCGGATAAAAGTGCTTTTTCCGGCCATGTTCGCTCCTGTAAGGAAGATAAAATTTGACTGTTTATCCATTCCGATATTATAAGGGATCGGCGTTGGCAGCAAAATATGATATAAAGAATCGGCATTGATATAGGGTTGGCCGGTATGGATAAAAACCGGGAAGCAAAGATTGAAGTGTCTTACAGCCGTTGCCATCGAATACCAGGCATCTAGCCGCGCAAAAATATCGATCAGTTCAAAACATGGAAACCGGAAATGTTCACGAATGTATCGCCCGTAATAAATAGTTTCATGCCAGGAGAACTCCCTGCCAAGTTCACGAAGGGCAAGCTCCTGCAAGATTTTCTTGTTGATAAGGTCGCCCGCCCGCGATAAATACTGTTGAAGTAAGGCCGGGGCCTTTTCGTTTTGAAAAAGTTCAACCAGTTGTTTAATGCCGCGGACAAAATCGGCAAAATGAGTAAGGGTGTATCTAACCAGTGAAAAATCGGGGCTGTGAAACACTTTGTAGGAAAAGGCATTTAATAATCCCGCTGAAGGAATGGTATCAATACTGGTTTCGTAAAATTTATTCATGACCATCAGGGTTCCATTGGATATGGTCATCGGCCATGCATCGAGGTTAGACAAGAAAAGTTTCAACACCTGCTGGGTTTCATCAATCTCTTTTTGGGTACTGAAAGGATTGTTGAAAAAACGCAGCAGCCATTCGCGGCCTTCACTGGTGCGTGTGAAATTCAGTTTGTGGAAGATTGAGAAATCCTCATCATGCTGCAAGAGGGAAAGGTCATTGTACGTGGTTTTGTCTAGTTCCATGCCCGGATTATTTGCCTGAATGCAGGCGGGATTCAAAAAAGATTTGCCCGACTCAAACTTCTGTTCATAAATAATAAGACCTGAATTCCGTATCAGTCCCGGTTGAAATGCAGTCTTTTTCCGTATTCACTTTCATCCCAGTTGCCATTATTCCAAACCAGATTGCCATTTACAAAACAATGGGTGATGGCGGCAGGAAAAACTTCTCCTTCCAGGGGACTCCACCCG
>JAEZAY010000185.1 GCA_023427575.1 Bacteroidota bacterium
TTTATGGAAACCATCGATCTGATGAAACAAAACAGCGTTCCCATTCCGCTTGTTCAAATTACAGGCAATGAACAGGGGGTGAACTTATTGACCGCTCATGGATCGAAAGGACTGGAGTTTGAGTACGTATTCTTTTCGGGCTGTAACGCCAATTTTTGGGAAAAGAAAAAGAAAAATTCCAGCGGGTACAAATTTCCCGATACCATATTTTCCTCGGCCAATGCATCCACCAGTGAAGAAGAGCTACGGCGCTTGTTTTATGTGGCACTCACCCGGGCTCAAAAATATCTGTTCATCACGTATTCGGGTTGCCTCGACAATGGCAAAGGGATTGAGCCTTCGCAATTCATAGCAGAGCTGAGGGAGTTGAATGAAATAGAGATCGAAAAAATCAAAATCGATCCCCACTGGATGGCGGAACTGCAGGCCGTACAATTTAATGAAACCGCGGCACCTGAAATCGAAAGGCTGGAGGAAGAATTTATCAGCCGGATCCTGGCGGGCTTTGTAATGAACGTAACGGCGCTTAATAATTACCTGCGTTGCCCGCTGGAATTTTATTTCCAAAACCTGATCCGGATCCCGGCTCCAAAAAATGAATACACGGTTTTCGGGTCTTCAGTGCATTTTGCCTTGCAGCGCCTTTTTGAAAAAATGAAAGCGCATCCGCAGGAACAGTTCCCGCCGAAGGAAGATATGCTGGCGGATTTTAAATGGTACATACACCGCCACCGTGAAAATTTTGTGCAGGAAGCCTTCGACCGCCGGGTTGAATACGGGCTGGAAATACTGGGTAACTATTATGACCGCTATATTTCAGAATGGTCAAAAATTGTGGTGGTTGAAAGAAATATCAGGAATGTAATCGTAAATAATGTTCCGCTGAAAGGCAAGATCGACAAGCTTGAATTTCATAACAAGGAAGTGAATGTGGTGGATTACAAAACCGGTGATCCTGAAAATGCGGATAAGAAACTAAATCCTCCAAACGCAAAATCGCCCAACGGAGGCGATTACTGGCGCCAGGCAGTGTTTTATAAGATCCTGGTTGATAATTTCGGCCCGAAAGAATGGCGGGTTGTCAGTACGGAATTTGATTTTATTGAACCCGATAAAAAGAAAACATTTATTCGTAAAAAACTGGTGATAAAACCGGAAGATATTACAACGGTAACCCAACAGATAACGGATACCTGGATGAAGATCCAGAACCGGGAATTTTATACCGGCTGCGGCAAGCCGGATTGCAGATACTGCGATTTTATTAAAACAAACGATTTGCAGATCGCCCTGCATGATCCGGAACAGGAAGATCCGCAGGAACAGGAAATATAGTTTTTAAGGGATTATTAGCAGCAGGCATCCTGCAGCTGAACAGAAACAAACTAAGTTTGCAATTCATCAAAACGGCGGAATGAACAAGGTTTTACTGGCTTTAATTTCGGTTATCATATTCTGCGCATCCATATTTATGTCGCCGGGCTGCGCGAATATTATCCCGCCCGGAGGTGGTTTAAGAGATTCACTTCCGCCGGTGCTGGTTTCGGTTACTCCCCCCGATTCGGTCAAAAACTTTGATGGGAAACGGATCAGTTTCACATTCAACGAATATGTTCAGCTAACCAATATCCAGCAAAACCTGCTGGTTTCGCCTACGCTGCCCACCAGCCCGCAGATTACGGCAAAACTACGTACCGTAACTGTCCAGATTCGCGATACCCTTGATGAGAATACAACCTATACCCTGAATTTTGGCAATGCGCTGCGCGATATCAATGAAGGAAATCCTTACAACAACTTTTCTTACATATTCTCCACCGGATCATATCTCGATTCCCTCAGCTTTTCCGGCAAAGTGGTTCTTGCTGAAACAGGTGGAATCGACAGCACCCTGGTAGTGATCTTACACACCAGCCAGGTAGATTCCGCTGTAATCAAAGAAAGGCCGAGGTATGTAACCCGGCTCGACAGGGAAGGGAATTTCCGTTTCACCAATCTTCCTCCCGATACATTTGCGATTTACGCACTGAAAGATGAGAGCGGTCAAAGAAGATACAGCTCCAAAGATCAGCTGTTTGCTTTCGCCGATACGGCGGTAATTGTTGATCAGGAAGTGGCGCCGCTTACTTTATTCGCATATGCGGAACCGGTAGCTCCGGGAACAGGGGTCACCCGCACCACTGCCGCGCCCGCCCGGCAGACAAACCAGCAGGATCGCCGGCTCCGGATCACTACCAATCTGAGCGATGGCCAGCTAAGCCTTCTGGAGAACCTGAAACTGCAGTTCGCAGGCGCTCCTATCCGCCGTTTCGATTCAACCCTGGCCAGCCTTACCAACGAAAGCTTCGAAGCGCTGGAAGGCGAAGTCTGGGAAAGAGATACTTCCAATACAATGGTAACGCTGAAGTATCCATGGACGGAAAACACGGCGTATAACCTGATCCTGGACAAGGAATTTGGGGAAGATACTTTAGGCAACAAATTGCTTCGTGCCGATACAATTTCCTTCCGCACGCGCCGGGAAAGTGATTATGGAGCCATCCGGATCCGATTTATGAATCTTGATCTGCGAAAAAATCCCCTGTTATTGCTGGTTCGCGATAACCAGGTTCAGTATACCCATGTGTTTACCAATCGCGAATTCATCAACTCGCGGTTTCAGCCCGGCGAATATGAAATGCGGATCGTGTATGATGAGAATAAAAATGGAAAATGGGACCCGGGTCAGTTTTTTGAAACCAGGAGACAGCCGGAAAAAGTGCTGCCTATTTCGCGAAGACTAAACGTCAAGGCCAACTGGGACAATGAAATTGATATAGAGCTGGAGTAAACTTTTTACTTCACGAAACGTTCAACCGGTACCCGGTTTTGCAGGCTGCGGGCAAGCGTCATTTCATCGGCATATTCAAGCTCGCCACCAAAAGAAATACCCCTTGCAATGGTCGTAATCCGGATACAGCTGGCCGGTAGTTTTTTCTGTATATAATAAATGGTGGTATCGCCCTGGATATTTGGGTTTAGGCCAAAGATTAATTCTTCCGGATGTTCTTTTTCCAGGCGGCTAATCAACTGCGGTATGTTCAACTGATCGGGTCCAACTCCATCCAGAGGGGAAATAATTCCGCCAAGCACATGGTAGGTACCGTTAAACTGCTGTGTGCTTTCAATCGCAATAACGTCCCGAACGTTTTCAACCACACAAATGATTTCCTGCTTCCGCATCGAATTCGAGCAAATAGAACAAATATCGGCATCGGAAACATTGCAGCATCGCTGGCAGAATTTAATCTGCTGGCGCATTTTCACAATTGTTTCGCCGAAGGCTTCCACCATCCCGGTATCCTGCTTCAGCAGGTGCAATACGAGCCGCAGAGCCGTCTTTTTTCCTATGCCCGGAAGTTTGGAAAATTCATTCACCGCATTTTCAAGTAGTGTGGAGGAAAACTGCATTTGGCAAAGTTAGGAAGATCGGCTTGATGAACCGGCTTCACCCTTTATATTAACCCGCTTTTCAGAAGCCGGGGTTTTGTTCATTATTGACTGCTTTCAGCTTTCGCTTTTTTACATTCAGCATGATCGAAACAAAGGCCACCACTCCAAATGATACCGCCGTAATGGTGTTGATTAGATTGGGATCAAAGTTGGTGTTGAAAACCTTGTCGGCAAAATACTTGATAAAAGACCCTGGCAAATTGTCTTCGCCCAGTTTCCGTTTAACGTTCCACTGCCATTCGGTAACCGGGCAATAGCCGATTCCATACCAGATACCCAGGATCAGCCAGGACCCGGCTGTGATCAGTACGGAGATCAGGTGCGCCCTTCTTGTTCTGGTCCAGATCCATCCCAGCAGGTTAAAACCAATAATGGCCAGGTGTACCATTGTGTAAAAAAGGTCGAGTAAAGTGAGCATGAATTCAAATCTCTTACAAAATCAATAAAATGCCCGCTTTTGTATTCATCGGCTTAACCCTTACCTTTGCTACCGGATCCAGGCGGATTTGTTTATTGTTCGGCCTGACCACCCACCGGGGTAAAACAGAACTAATAAACGCCAACGAAACTTCTTCAACTGGTTTCCCAAACGTTTAATTGTTCTTTACTCCGCCGATTCCCGACTGATCCCAACAGCAGTTCTGACCGGATCGATTCGGATTATTTCATTCTGAAAGGAGGATTTTTATGAACATACGGGAAAGACTCAATCAAAAAATTCTGATCATCGATGGGGCCATGGGAACCATGATCCAGCGCTATAAGTTATCGGAAGCCGATTACCGCGGCGAACGGTTTAAAGACTACCCCTACGACCTAAAAGGAAACAACGATTTGTTATGCCTTACACAGCCTGGTATCGTACGCGATATCCATAAGCAATACCTGAACGCGGGGGCCGATATAATTGAAACGAATACATTCAACGCCCAGCGGATTTCACTGGCCGATTATCACATGGAAGAACTGGCTTATGAGCTGAATGTTGCGGCGGCTCAAATCGCGAAGGAAGCGATCCGCGAATATCAGCATGAAACCGGCGATCAAACTCCCAGATATGTGGCAGGCGCCATTGGCCCAATGAATAAAACGCTATCGCTTTCCCCTGATGTGAACAATCCGGGTTTCCGGTCGGTTAGCTTCAAAGAAGTGGCGGATGCATATACCACCCAAATAAAGGGGCTGGTAGATGGAGGGGCTGATCTGCTTTTGATCGAAACCATTTTTGATACCCTGAATGCGAAGGCGGCCATCTATGCAATCAAGCAATATTTCCGTTCTACCGGGAAGCCCGAACTGCCCATCATGATCAGTGGCACCATTACCGATGCATCGGGCAGAACGCTCAGCGGCCAAACCCTGGAAGCTTTCTATATCAGCGTTATTCACGCAAACCCGCTTAGTATCGGCCTGAATTGCGCGCTGGGCGCGGCTGAAATGCGGGCACATATCGAAGAGCTGAGCCAGATCGCGGCATGTTACACCTCTGCATATCCCAATGCCGGTTTGCCGAATGCTATGGGTGAATATGATGAGGAACCCGGTCAGACGGCTTCCTTTCTGGAAGAATGGGCAGCGAATGGCTTTGTAAATATCGTGGGTGGATGTTGTGGTACAACGCCTGACCATATTAAACATATTGCCGAACATGTTAAAAATCTAAAGCCGCGGCCATTGCCTGTCATCGATCAGCCCGAACTGTATTCATCGGCAGGGGCGGAAACAATATAGTATGCCGCTGGGAACCGATACATTCATCGGCTTCCATAGTATCCGTTTAAAGCCTAATCCGAAAAAGTAAATCATTATGCCTGAACAGATCCATATCAAACCATACCTGCGACTTTCGGGTTTAGAACCGCTGGTGGTTCGCCCGGAAACAAATTTCGTAAACGTTGGAGAACGCACCAATGTAACCGGCTCGAAAAAATTTGCCCGGCTGATTCGTGATAATAAATATGAAGAAGCGCTTAGTGTTGCCCGTCAGCAGGTAGAAAACGGCGCCCAGATCCTGGATGTAAATATGGACGATGCACTGCTTGATGGCGAAAAGGCGATGCAAACATTCCTGAACCTGCTGCAGGCGGAACCCGATATCGCAAGGATTCCAATCATGATCGATTCTTCCCGTTTCTCAATTATAGAAGCCGGGCTTCAATGTGTTCAGGGGAAATGCATCGTTAACTCCATTTCAATGAAGGAAGGCGAGGAAAAGTTTATTGAACAGGCCTTTATCTGCAAGAGCTATGGAGCCGCCGTGGTTGTTATGGCATTCGATGAACAAGGCCAGGCCGATACCCTGGAAAGAAGGGTTTCCATTTGCGAAAGAGCCTATCAGATTCTTACGGAACAGGTTGGCTATGATCCGCAGGATATTATTTTCGACCCGAATATTTTCGCAATTGCCACCGGGATTGAAGAACATAATAACTATGCAGTAGATTTTATAGAGGCTACCCGGCGGATAAAACAAAAGATGCCGCTGGTAAAGATCAGTGGCGGGGTAAGCAATATGTCTTTTTCTTTTCGCGGAAACGATACCGTTAGAGAAGCCATGCATGCCGTGTTTCTGTATCATGCCATCCGTGCAGGTCTTGATATGGGTATTGTAAACGCCGGCCAGTTGCAGGTGTACGATCAGATCGATCCGCAATTAAAAGACCTTTGCGAGGACGTGATTCTTAACCGGCATGCCGATGCCACCGATAAACTGCTTGCCTTTGCCGAAACGGTGAAGGCAAAAGGAAAGGCCGAAGTGAAAGACGAGGCCTGGAGAAAAGAGCCGGTGGAAAAAAGGCTGATCCATTCGCTGGTTAATGGCATTACCGATTATATAGATTCGGATACTGAAGAGGCGCGTTTAAAATATCCAAAGCCGCTGGATGTAATTGAAGGGCCGCTGATGGACGGCATGAACGTGGTGGGTGACTTATTTGGTTCAGGAAAAATGTTTCTGCCGCAGGT
>JAEZAY010000228.1 GCA_023427575.1 Bacteroidota bacterium
TAGGCTGGTTATTTCCGCTTCATATTCTCCTGAAAGCGAAAGAAGATAGCCGGTAATGCAGGCCAGCAAGGCCGCAATGGTACCGATTATCATAACCAGCAGGACCAGCTTCCGGGAAACCTGGTAAGATGGTCTGGAGGAAAGCCATTGCAGAAAAACGGCGATCAGCAAAAATCCGATGGGAAGATGAACGAGTACGGGATGAAATCTTCCGATAAATTCGGTAATGGCGGTCAGGGTCATTTTGAATAGTTAGGGAAGATATCGTTTTCGTAACTGTTGCATCATATAAACGTTGATGGCCCACTGATCGGCCAATGGTTTTCGGGTATAAGGTTCTACCGGCATATAATCGGGCGGACCAAATTCGGTCAGAATGGTTAGTCTTTCGCCCTTGCGTTTTTTTCTTTCAACTACCTTATCCCACCATTTGAAATGGGTTTCCACAATTTCTTTCCACTCGGGAGCCCGGGGGTCGTTCACCTGCGGACCTTCCGGGTGACCAATCCGGGCATGCAGATGTTCCGCTCTTTCCAAAGCCAGTGAAACGTTTTCGGGCTGATCCTGTAGAAGTGATTCATGTACATTACACCAGTGCGAAATATCGAGCGTAATTTTCAACCCGGGATGATCAGTAAGATAACGGTGAGCCACCGGCGCTGAATACAGGATCCTCGAGCGATGAGTTTCATGGCAAATCAGGATGCCCGTCTGTTTCGACAATTCCGTTGTAAAATCAATGAAAGCCGAGTTTTGATCGTACTGAAAAAAATCCCGGCCTGAATGACAATTGATATAAAGCGGCTTTCTGTAGCTGTTTGTTGCAGCCGCATTTGTCATTTGGGTAAAACTCGAAAGATGTGTGTTGAAATCCGCTTCCTGTCCCCCGCATAAAAAGCCCACTTCCAGTTTATATTTTTCCAATACGGCAAACAGTTCATCCTGGTCTTTTTTACTGGTTGGCCACCAGATTTCGATTCCGTTGTAGCCTTCCTCTTTCACCCTGCTGCAGTATTGGTCAAGGCTTCCGTTAAATCCCCAGTTGGTTGCCAGGATCAGCAATTCAAAATTTGTATTCATCGAATCGGGTATGTTGGTAAATGGTGATAAAGCGTTTAAGGCCGTTAGTAAAGCAGAGCTGCCGGCCAGTTCAACAAAGGTTCTCCGGTGCAAAACGAAAATTGTTTATTATGATTGGATATGTTTGATTTGAATAGTGCATGCTAACCGATGATTTCCCGGATTACTCTGCCGCTTACGTCTGTGAGCCGGAATGGCCGGCCCTGAAATTCATAGGTAAATTCTTCATGATTAAAACCCAACTGGTGGAGAACGGTGGCCTGAATATCGAAGGGTTCCACTTTTCCTGAAACAGCGGCATAGCCAATTTCATCGGTTTCACCATAGGTTACTCCTTTTTCAATGCCACCACCCGCCATCCACATGGTAAATGCTTCCACATGGTGATCTCTGCCTTTGTACGGATTGGTTTTGCCATCGCGGTTTTCCATCATGGGGGTTCTTCCAAACTCGCCGCCCCATACCACCAGCGTTTCATCCAGCAATCCTCTTTGTTTCAGATCCAGGATCAGCGCTGCCATTGGCCGGTCTATTTCGCGGCACTTGTTTACAAAACCCACATCTATGGCTCCATCGGCGCTCGTGCCATGACTATCCCAGCCCCAGTCAAACAACTGGATAAAGCGAACGCCCTGTTCAACCAGCTTGCGGGCAAGCAATACATTGTTTGCAAAACATTCCTTTCCTTCCTGCACACCGTACATTTCGCGAATATATTCGGGTTCATTACTGATATTCATTACTTCCGGAACGGAAACCTGCATCCGGTACGCCATTTCATATTGAGAGATCCTCGAGAGGATTTCAGGATCCTGGTATTCGCCATACTGTAATTTGTTCACCTCATTGATCGCATCGATCGAAGCCTTTCGCAAATCGCGGTTCATCCCTTCGGGATCCTGGATAAACAATACAGGTTCGCCTTCCGAACGACATTGAACACCCTGATAAACAGAAGGCAGAAACCCACTTCCCCAAACACTTTTGCCGGCATCGGGAAACTGACCTCCCGATGTTAACACCACATATCCGGGCAAATTCTGATTTTCAGTACCCAATCCATAAGTAGCCCACGAACCCATGCTGGGCCGGCCAAGCCGCGCACCACCGGTATGGATCAGCAATTGAGCCGGAGCATGATTAAACTGATCGGTGGTCACTGCTTTCAGGAAGCTGACTTCATCCACCACTTTTGAAAAATGAGGAAGGTTATCCGAAACCCAGGCTCCACTCTCTCCTCTCTTTTCAAAATGCGCCTGCGGTCCCATCATTTTAGGAACGCCGCGAATGAAAGCGAATTTTTTTCCTTCCAGCAGTGAAGGAGGGCAATCCTGGCCATCGAGTTTCATCAGCTCGGGTTTGTAGTCGAACAATTCAAGCTGGGAAGGAGCGCCGGCCATGTGCAAATAGATCACTGAACGGGCCCTGGCGGCGAAATGCGGAATCTTCGGCGCTAAAGGATTGGCCGGATCGAAGGCCAGTGCTGCCGATTTCTTTTTATCCGGACCGCAGCCAATCAGCGCACCAAGCGCAAGCGCGCCAATGCCCATCGCACTTTCTTTCAGAAAATGACGCCTGGTTTGGTATCGCAAGGCCATTTCGTTTGCCTGCTTTACAAGGCGCTGGTTTTGATAATCCTTCAATGTATGACCGCTTTTAAATTAATATATCTGAGTACGATCCAAACGCTTTAATTCCTAACCCAAATTCACTTCTTCTACCGATCCAACAAACATTCGTCCAGGTCCATTTAATTAACGCTCTTAGTTCTTTGTGATCAGCTCATCCAGATTCAACATCGCATTGGCTACAACCACCAGGGAAGCCATTTCCGGATCGTCTTTTTCACCGCCTAAAGTTCCAAGCATTGCTGCCGATTTTATACTGTCGTTTTTATAGGTTTACAGCGCCTGCTCATACAACTGAAGCAGAACCTGAACAGCGTTTTCACTGATGGCTTTATTTAATGCGATGGAATAGCCTTTTGTTATCTGGCTGCGAATCTCATTGCCGCCTTCTTTTTTCATCCTCATGGCGAAATGACGGGCCATTTCTACATAGGCTTCATCGTTCAAAGTAACCAAAGCCTGTAATGGAGTGTTGGTTCGAATCCGGCGCGGCATGCAAAGTTCCCTGGAAGTCGCATCGAAGCTAATCATGGATGGATAGGGAGCGGTTCTTTTCCAATACGTGTATACCGCCCGGCGATACTGATCTTCATTTTTGCTTTTTTCCCAGGTGGCTCCATCATAGGGCGATAGCCAGATCCCCTCGGGCTGGAATGGTTTCACTCCCGGACCATACATCTTTTCAGATAAAAGCCCACTGATAACCAGGGCCTGATCACGAACCTGTTCAGCGCTTAAGCGTACCCGTGAGCTCCGGGCATATAGTTTATTAAAAGGATCTTTCTGGTTATGTTCCGGACTTAATTTAGAATCCTGGCGGTATGTGGCCGACAGCACCATATAGCGCAACAGTTTCTTTACACTCCACTTGTATTCATACATGAATTTCCATGACAGATAGTCTAACAATTCGCGGTGCGTGGGATCTGCACCCTGCGATCCCAGGTCTTCCAGCGTTTCCACCAGTCCGGCGCCAAAAACCTGCTCCCATAAACGGTTTACCATGGTTCGGGCTGTCAATGGATTCTTAAGATCGGTAAGCCATAAAGCGAGGCCCATCCGGTTTCGCGGCGCATCAGCCGGAAAAGGGTTCATTACCCCCGGTACACCTGGCTGCATTTCCGGGCCTTTTACCAGCCAGTTTCCTCTTTCAAACAAATGGGTCGAACGTTTCAGTTCGGAATTGTTTTCCATCATCACCGGAGTACCCGGAACCTCCGCGATCAGCAATTCATTGTACCAACGCTTTGCATCCGCATAACCAGGCGCCCCGGGCGCGGGAAAGGGTTCAGCGAAATGAAACCAGTCGAACATCAACCCTTCATCATTGGGCGTTTTTAAGTTTGGATTGGTATACGTAAAATAAAGGTCATGAACACCGTTTAACCTGGGTAAATCAAAGGTTTGAATTTTCCAGCCTTTTGTTTTTTCCACCCTGATCTGCATCATAGCGGGGGCATCGGGTTTATCGAGATGCAGATTTAAAATTCCGCCTTCTAAACCGCTCCGATACCGATGTACCATTTGCGTTTTTCCATCGAAGTGAATTTTCTTCAGTCGGGCCCGCCCCTTATTCCGGAAACTCAGCCATTTTGTATCGTTGATTTCACTATTCACAAAAGAGTCAGCGGTTAAAGAATTGATGGAAGGCTGCCAGGTTTTTACCAGTGTGATCCATTTGTCTGCCTGCACTTTGGTCGCGTTTATTTTCAACCACTGTTTCAGATCATCCAGTTTTTTTTCATTGGTGGAATCAAAATGGCGAAGCAGGGGGTAATCTGCCTCCGTATCTTCATCACGGGTATTGTTGAAAAAAGCCAGGAACTGGTAGTACTCCTCATGCCTGAACGGATCATAGGGATGGCTATGGCACTGCACACAGGCAAAAGAGGTTCCCATCAGCGCTTCCCAGGTAGTATTAACGCGGTCTACAATGGCTGCTGTACGAAACTCTTCATTATCGGTTCCCCCTTCATCATTGGTCATGGTATTACGGTGAAAAGCCGTTGCGATATAATCGTTGTCACTGGCATCCGGCAGCATATCGCCGGCAATCTGCTCCAGCAAAAACCGGTCATATGGTTTGTCTTCATTGAAGGCACGGATCAGCCAGTCGCGATATTTCCAGATGTTCCGGTATGGATCTCTTTCATACCCTTTTGTATCGGCATAACGGGCAATATCCAGCCAAACGGAGGTCCATCTTTCACCAAAACGCGGCGAAGCCAGCAGCGAATCCACCAGCATTTCATAGGTAAATGAAGAATTTTCCTGAAGATAACTGGAACCAATAGCCGAAGAAGCGGGCATTCCGGTCAGATCGATGGCCACCCGGCGCAGGATGGTTGCCTTATCTGCTTCCGGTGAAGGCTCCAGATCAGCCGCTTTGATCTTTTCAAAAATGAAAGCATCCATTTCATTCGATCCCCAATGTTTGGAACCGCGAGAAAACAGACCGAGCAGGTTTTTTTCAGGCGATGGAATCCCGACCGGCTTTACCGGCAGGTATGACCAGTGATCGCCCCATTGCACGCCTTCTTTTATCCAGCGGGTAAGCAATTTAATTTCTTCTTTGCTCAATGGAGCATGTTCATAAGGCATCCGTTCTTCCGGATCTTCGGAATTGATTCTTTTTACCAGCTCGCTGGCACCCGGATCGCCGGGAACAATCGCGGGCTTACCGGATTCAGTAGCAGCCAGTGCTTCTTCACGAAACAAAAGACTGAATCCGCCCTGTTTTTTCACACCGCCATGACAACTAATGCATTTTTGATTCAGCAAAGGTTTCACCTGCGTGTTGTAGTCAACAGGATCATGGCTGCTGCCCAGGAGGGCCAGCAGCAGAACAAGGGCCAGCAACAGGGCGATAACGATCCATTGTTTTTTGATATTCAGGCTGGCAAACATTTAACGAAAGATAGGAAATTTAGGGGTTCGGCGTATTGGATTGGGGCTGAATTCTGATCTGAAATTCCTGAATCAGCGGCGGGTTTTCGGGCGACAAAGTAAAAAAGATCCGGAGATCCGATTTTTCTCCTTTCATTAAAAAATACCCGCGCAGATTGTTTTCTGCGATCAGGGGTCCTACTGATTTTATCCGGCCGGCTTTTTCAAACAGTGTCTGCGTATTTTTTTTCAATTCATCCATCAGATTATCTTCAAAAAAATTCTCCGCGAAAATCCCCGATTTTTCGGCATTCTTCCATTCCGGCAAAA
>JAEZAY010000294.1 GCA_023427575.1 Bacteroidota bacterium
GTATTATTGCCCCCGCTCATATCGAGCCGGTACAGATCGGCTTCCGGCTGGGGATCAGAGCCATCCTGCGATAATCCGTTTTCATAACATATATAAGCGATATTTTGATTGGAAGGAGCCAGTGCCAGCAGGATCCTACGCGAATTTCCATCCAAAGAGTTTCCTCTCCAGTTTGCCACCGAATCTACATTCAGGGTAGATCCGCCGGCGATCCGGGTCCAGCTATTGGCGTTTCCGGTGGTGGAAGTCCATACGCCGCGCAGGTTCAGATCGGGAAATCCGCCATTCACCCCCAGCAACAGTTTGCCGGCACTGGTGATCGCTACATCCATCTGGCCTGTGCCGGAGCCGGCAGCCGAAGGACCTCCAAACACCACGTTCCAACTGGTGCCTCCGTTGGTAGACCGCACCAGCCTCCGGTGGCCCGCCACATACACATGCCCATTGGTGGGGTTGACGGCCAACTTATGTACAAAATCGAAGGGATTGTCGAAAGATTCCAGGGTTCCACCCCCCAGCACGTTTCCATTCAGATCGGTTACCTGCAATCCTAGTTTGGTCCAGCTGATGCCATTATTCACCGATTTCCAAACGCCATAACTCAAATAAGGAGCTCCATCTTCACTGGTAGAATTGCCCACCGCTTCCCCGCCACCGGCATACCAGGTATCCTGAAATCCCGGCCTTGGATCCTGGGCAAGAGTAGAAAGGTTGTGAATGTCTTCTTCCGGACTCACCCTGGTCCAGCTATTGCCGCCATCGGCGCTGCGGTAAATTCCGCCACTGACCGAACCGGATATAATAACCCGGTTGGAGCCATTATTATAACGGAGATCGTAAGCAACGGCTCTGGTTCTGCCCCCAATGCTATCAGGTCCGGCTGCAGTATAATTATTCAGATTTTCAGTTCCCTGCGTGCCCGATCCCAGCCGATCGTGGCGCGAAGGCATTGCTTTCGCCATGGCAAATTCCCTTGAGCGCATTCCGGCCGGAATTCTTCCGGTGCCAGGATCTTTCAATAAATCGTATTCAAACTGCCATCTTGCTTTTGAAAACGCATCCCGCTCTTTTCTGCCGGGTTTTTTTTTCTTTTTGGCCGACTTATACTGGGCTGCAGGACTTTGGTAATCCGAATATATAAACAGTCCTGCCGCAATAAAAACACTGAACAGGAGAAAAGCATTTAGCGAGGTTCTCATTATGCGATTTTCTAAGTGAAAGCCGGAAAAAACAGGTAGCCAAATTAAACATTTTATCAAACTACCCTTAAAGTATTTTGCCTTCTAAAAGATAGGATTTCTTTATTATAGCTCTTGCTTATCTTTGCATCCGGCGATATGAATTTGCAGGCGTTGCTCAATGAATTTCAGAATAATCCCCGCCTTTTTCAACTGGCGGACAGATTGAGTTATGCCCGGCCGGAAAATATCTTCTGCCGGAACCTTTCGGGAAGTGCGGCTGCTTTTCTGATCTCATCGGTGTTCACAAATCCTTCTTCCGCGCAGTTAAATCATCTGATTATTTGTGAAGATTCGGAATCGGCCGCTTATCTGCATAATACACTGGAAAGCCTGACTCAGGCCATTGATCTGTTCTACTTTCCCTCTTCCTTTAAAAACCGGAAAAACTTCAGTCTGCTGAACAGCAGCCATGTTATGCTGCGAACGGAAACGCTCACCCGCTGGAGTGGTGGCGGAAACCGGAAAATGATCGTTACCTATCCCGAAGCGCTTTTTGAAAAAGTGGTATTGCCGAAAACCCTGGCAAAAAATATTATCTATCTGAAGACCAACGATACCCTGGATTTAGACCTGATGATGGAAAAACTGGTGGGTTATGGTTTTGAAAGAACGGATTTTGTGTATGAACCCGGGCAATTTGCGCTTCGGGGCGGAATTCTGGATATTTATTCATTTGGAAATGAAAAGCCCTACCGGGTAGAACTGTTTGGCAATGAGGTAGATTCCATCCGGATTTTTGATCCCGAAACCCAGTTGAGTGAAAGAAAATTATTACAGGTAAGCATTATTCCCAATGTAGAAACCCAGTTCGACGAGCAGGATAAGATCTCCCTTTTCGATTTTTTGCCGGCAAATACGGTGGTCTGGATCCAGGATCAGAAACTGACCAGCGAGCGCCTGCTGACCCAGGAAGAAGACCTGCAGCTTTTTATGGAACTGAAAGATTCCGGTTCGCTAAAAACAGGCGGAGAAGAAAATGAGAAAGCGGTACTGTCGGAATCATCGTTTATTAGCGCCGCCGATTTTGAGAACAGTTTAAGGCAAAGGCATCTCGTTCAGTTCGGTTATCAGCCTTCCGGCGATGAAAAAACAGAAATAGTTTTTCAAACCCGCTCGCAGCCACCCTTCAATCGCCAGTTCGATTTGCTGATAAAGGATCTGAAATCCTGGGAAAGCAAAGGGTATCGGGTTTTTTTGTTTGCAGAAAATCCGCGTCAACTGGAGCGGCTGCACAGTATTTTCGAAGACCTGAGGGCTGAGATCCAGTTTACGCCGATAGCCAAATCGATTCATGAGGGCTTTATCGACGATGACCTGAAACTGGTTTGTTATACAGATCACCAGATCTTTCAGCGTTACCATAAATACAAGGTAAAACAGGCATATAACAAGAATAAGGCCCTAACGTTACGAACTCTCCGCGAATTGCAGCCCGGCGATTATGTTACCCATATCGACCATGGCGTGGGTATCTACAGCGGTTTGCAAAAACTGGAGGTAAACGGAAGGCTGCAGGAAGCCGTTCGGATTATTTACAAAGACAGTGATATTTTATATGTGAATATCAATTCACTGCATAAGATCTCCAAGTTCACAGGCAAGGAAGGATCGGTGCCTAAGGTCAATAAACTGGGCAGTGAGGTATGGCAGAAATTAAAGGATAAAACAAAAACAAAGGTCAAGGAAGTTGCTTTTGATCTGATTCGTTTGTATGCGCAACGAAAGGCCGAAGTAGGGTTTGCACATTCTCCCGATAATTACATGCAAACCGAACTGGAAGCTTCCTTCATATATGAGGATACTCCCGATCAGAGCAGGGCGACCGCGGATGTGAAGAAAGACATGGAATCAGGCTCGCCAATGGATCGGCTGGTTTGCGGCGATGTAGGCTTTGGAAAGACCGAAATCGCGGTGCGTGCCGCATTCAAAACCTGTCTGGATGGTAAGCAGGCCGCCGTATTGGTTCCCACCACTATCCTGGCCTTTCAGCACTACAAAACTTTTTGTGAGCGTTTAAAGGATTTTCCGGTTACGGTGGATTATGTCAATCGTTTTAAATCTTCCAAAGAGAAAAAAGAAACGCTTAAAAAGCTGGAAGAAGGAAAAATTGATATTCTGATCGGAACCCATGCATTGCTAGGTAAAGATGTGAAATATAAGGATCTGGGCCTGCTGATCGTGGATGAAGAGCAGAAATTCGGCGTGGCGCATAAGGAAAAAATCAAAACCCTTCGAACCACAGTTGACTGTCTCACACTAACGGCAACGCCTATCCCGAGAACGCTGCAGTTCAGCTTAATGGGAGCGCGGGATCTCAGCATAATAAATACTCCGCCTCCAAACCGCCAGCCGATTCAAACGGAGGTGCAGGTATTTAATGAAGACTTTATCCGCGATACGATCAATTAAGAAACAGAGCGTGGCGGGCAGGTTTTCTTTATTCATAACCGGGTTCATGGACTGGCTGAAATGGCTTCCATGATCCAGGGGCTTTGTCCCGACCTTTCGGTTGGATATGCGCACGGGCAGTTGGAAGGCCATGTACTGGAAGAGCGGATCCTGGATTTCATCGATAAGAAATACGATGTGCTGGTATGTACCAATATTGTCGAGAGCGGCGTGGATATCCCCAATGTAAACACCATCATTGTAAACAATGCGCATCAGTTCGGCCTTAGTGATCTTCACCAGCTCCGGGAAGGGTAGGAAGAAGTAATAAAAAAGCGTTCTGCTATCTGTTAGCGCCGCCGGTAAGTACGCTGCCTGGCGATTCAAGGAAAAGACTACAAACCCTGGAACAGCATAGTGAGTTGGGAAGCGGGTTTCAAA
>JAEZAY010000534.1 GCA_023427575.1 Bacteroidota bacterium
GTGCGATACTGGCTTCCTTTTATGGGTCCGGCTTTAGGCACCATTTTACGCAGGGTAAAAAAGAATAAAAAGACCAGAATCATCGCAATTACCGACAATGTTTTTCCACATGAAAAAAGACCAGGCGATAAAATGTTTACCCGCTATTTTTTAAATAGCTGCGATGCATTTATAACCATGAGTGAAAAAGTTTTGGCTGATCTGCGTACGGTGGAAAAGACCAAACCGGCCATTCAGATTCCGCATCCTTTGTACGATAATTTTGGAGAGCCGGTTTCAAAAATCGAAGCAAGGAAACATCTTGGCATTGAGGAAGGCGAAAACATAATTCTTTTCTTCGGGTTCATCCGCAAATACAAGGGCCTGGATATTTTGCTGAAGGCGATGAAGCTTGTTAAAGATCAATATTCCGCCCAAAACAAAAAACCGCCAAAACTGCTGATTGCCGGGGAATTTTATGAAGACCGGAATGGATATGATCAACTGATCGCCGAATTGGGGCTGGAAAATCTGCTGATCCGGCGAACTGATTTTATACCCGACTCGGAAGTGCGCTATTACCTTTGTGCGGCCGATCTGGTGGTGCAGCCCTACCGGAACGCCACACAAAGTGGTGTAACCCCTCTGGCCTATCATTTTGAAATTCCGATGATCGTCACGAATGTCGGGAGTTTGCCAGACCTTGTGCCACATGAAAAAGTCGGACTTGTTGCTGAGCCGGATCCGGCTTCGATAGCAGAGGCACTGATCAGCTATTTCAAATTAGGCAAAGATTTTTTTATTGATCATCTTCGTGAAGAACGAAAAAAGTACTCCTGGGAAAATCTGGTGAATGCAGTGGAAAAATTGTCTGCTTCACAAACCCGGATTTAATAACTGATAAGAACAAACGATGATATACCGGAGTAAGGCGCCATTGCGAATTGGACTGGCAGGAGGCGGAACAGATGTAAGCCCGTATTGTGATTTATACGGAGGAGCCATTCTGAATGCCACCATTTCACTGTTTGCCTATGCGAATATCCAGCCACTGGAAGAAAAACAAATTATCTTAAATGCTATTGACCGAAACGAAACGCAGCAATTTGATCTGCTTGACCAGCTTCCGGTAAATGGCGAACTGGACCTTTTAAAAGGTGTTTATAACCATATTGTTGAACAGTATGGATTCGCATCCACGGGTTTCAGATTATCCACTTTTGTGGATGCGCCGGCAGGTTCCGGACTCGGTACTTCTTCTACTCTTGTAACGGCCATCATCGGCGCTTTTGCAGAAATGCTGCGCCTGCCATTGGGCGAATACGATATCGCACAAATGGCCTATGAAATTGAGCGGAAGAAACTAAAGATGGCCGGTGGTCGCCAGGATCAGTACGCGGCCACCTTTGGGGGCGTTAATTTTATGGAATTTTATGCCGATGATAAAGTAATCGTTAACCCCCTGCGCATCAAACAGCAATATCTTTTTGAGCTGGAGAATAACCTGGTACTTTATTACACGTCAACCAGTCGTGAATCGGCCAAAATTATTGAGCAGCAAAGTAAAAATGTAGTTGATAAGCAGGGTAAATCTATTGAAGCCATGCACCAGTTAAAACAGCAGGCGCAGATGATGAAGGAAGCATTGCTGAAAGGCAGAGTGCACGAAATCGGAGAAATTTTGGATTTTGGTTTTCAGCAAAAGAGACAAATGGCCGAAGGAATTTCAAATCCTTTAATGGAAGAGATCTATGTTACCGCCAAAAATGCGGGCGCCACCGGCGGCAAAATTTCGGGGGCCGGCGGCGGCGGGTTTATGATTTTCTATTGTCCGGATAATACAAAATATCAGGTAATAAACGCACTGGCAAAATTTGGCGGAGTGTACAGATCCTATCAGTTTGTAGATCATGGCATGACTTCCTGGACCATTTAAAATTAAATAAGCTTAAAGCAAGCTGCCCTCATAGATATAAAAATTAATTATGCAGGAACAAATCATACAAATAATAAGATCCTCGGTTGAGGTTAAGAACCAGATCCTGGAAGATACCGCAATGATTAACCGTATTCAGGAGATTGCCGAAAAAATTGTGACGGCTTTAAAAAACGGCAACCGGGTTTATTTCTGCGGCAATGGCGGAAGTGCAGCAGATGCGCAACATCTGGCAGCGGAGTTTTCAGGCAGGTTTTATACCGACAGAGAAGCTCTGCCTGCGGAAGCTTTGCATTGCAATACATCTTATCTCACCGCCGTAGCCAACGATTACAGTTACGATGTAGTATATGCGCGATTGATCAATGGGATTGGAAGGGAGGGCGACTTTCTGATCGGCTTGTCAACCTCCGGCAATTCGAAAAACATTATAAAAGCCTTTGAATGCGCCCGGGAAAAAGGAATTTACACGGTTGGCTTCACTGGTGAGTCTGGAGGCGGCATGCGCGGGCTTTCTGACTATCTAATTAATGTACCTTCTACCGATACTCCCCGGATTCAGGAAAGTCATATTATGGTGGGACATATTATTTGCCAGATCGTAGAGGAACTTTACTTTAATACCGTTAAAAACTCCGGCTAGCATGCAGATCACAGAGGCGATCATCCTGGCGGGTGGATTGGGTACCCGGCTTCGCGCGGCCGTTTCAGATCTTCCGAAATCGATGGCGCCGGTGGCCGGAAAGCCTTTTATCGATCATATCATCAACTATTATTCGCAACAGGGTATTAAACAATTTGTTTTTTCACTGGGCTATAAATCCGAAATCATTGTAGAACATCTGAAAACCAATTTTAAAAATCTTTCCTATTCCCTGGTAGTTGAAAAAAAAGCATTGGGAACAGGGGGCGCCATTCTCCTGGCTTGTCAAAAATCCCAAACAGAAAATCCACTGATTTTAAATGGCGATACCTTTTTTCAGGTCAACCTGCAATCGCTGTCCGAATTTCATGATAAAACCAGGGCCGACTGTACACTTGTATTGAAACCGATGAAGAACAGCAACCGCTATGGAACTGTTGAACTTGGTGCCGGGGCTGAAATTTTGTCTTTTAAAGAAAAAGCTTTTTTCAGGGAAGCATTGATTAATGGCGGGATCTATGTTTTAAATAAGAACCGGTTTCTGACAGAAGGCCTTCCGGAAAAACATTCTTTCGAAAAAGATTATCTGGAACAATTCATCGGGAAGCGGAAGATATTCGGCCAGATCCAGGACAGGTATTTTATTGATATCGGAATCCCCGAGGATTTCGAACGGGCACAAACCGAGCTCGCCGATTTGTTGAAATGAAAACTGGGAAGATGATTGATCCAAAACTTATAGATAAAGACTGGACACTTTTTTTGGACCGCGACGGGGTGATAAATAAGGAGAAGTACGAAGATTATATTTACAATTTCGACGAGTTTCAGTTTTTACCCGGCGTAAAAGAATCACTGAAAATCCTTTCAGGTATATTCAGCACCATTATTCTTGTTACCAATCAGCGTGGCGTGGGAAGAGGTCTGATGCTGGAAGAAGATCTGATAAAATTGCAGGCGGAGATGATGAAAGAGATCCGGGAAGCAGGTGGCCGGATTGACCGGATCTATTACTGCACTGCAAACGATAACGCTCATCCGAACCGCAAACCCAATCCGGGGATGGCCTTCGAAGCGAAAAAAGATCTCCCCTACATCGATTTTAAAAAATCGATCATGGTGGGAAATACTTTAAGTGATATGCAGTTTGGAAAAAATGCGGGAATGTATACCGTTCATGTCCGTACAACTCATCCCCAGATTACAAGCCCGCATTCTTTGATTGATTTATCCTGCGCCGATCTGGCTGAATTTACTAAATGGTGCTCTGCGGTGCAGGAGCGGTAGCGATCGATCCGGTATCTATATAACTTTTAAAATTGTTGACATCATTCCGAACTATTTTTTCAAATAGCGGATTCAACAATTTTGCTACACCTACCCCTATATTTCCTGCCGGCGGCCGGTATGAAATCATTATCCGTAATTCAGTTCCCTGGTTTCCCAATGCATCGCGGAACTCAATTTTACCGGCATTCTCAATAGTAGATCCCGGAACAGATTGCCATGATAACAAACTGGCCTCTTCATCTTTTACAATTTCAGCATCCCATTTAATTGGAATTGGACTGCCTTCCGGAATTTTTGCTTCCCAGTGCGAACGTTTTGAGTCTATCTCGGTTACTTTGCTGATATGCTTCATGAAAAGCGGCAGGTTCTCCAGTTTGCGCCAAAACCGGTACACTTCTTCTTTTGGCTTATCAACTACAAATGTGGTTCGGATATTAACCGAGCCGGTTTTTGTTCCGTCAACATCCAGTTTTTCATAAAGAGGGCAAAAACCGCCCACACCCCGGTATACAAGAGCGCTTCCGGCTGCAATTCGCGAGAGACTGCGCAGCGGTTTTTTTCCCAAATGCCGTATGGAATGATAAATTAAAAATACCCCGGCAGCGGTGGATACTGCTCTTTCAAAATTGCTAACATTTACCGGTAGCTCGGCGGCATGTTCACCACTGTATTGTTCCGTATAACCATTGCTTAGCTGATCGTTCGTATTATACATAATCGTTTCTTTTCTTCATAACCTACCAAAACCCTGCTGAAGGCATCATCGCTGCCCGGTAGATTAAGAACCTAAACATATATTGTTCAGGATGAACTAGTTAAAAGCATTCTTGGGATGTATTAAAAATTGACTATGGGGCGAATCAAATATATGGATGAGTAAGAGTTTACACAGGTTTAAAAGGCACATGAATTGGTG
>JAEZAY010000446.1 GCA_023427575.1 Bacteroidota bacterium
AATCTGTACCACCGGGCCGGGTACGAAAACGAACTCAGAGAGATCTGCCTGAAAGAATCCATATCGGTAATCCCCTATTATTCGCTGGCCAGCGGTTTTCTCACCGGTAAATACCGCTCGGAAAACGATTTGTCAAAAAGTGCCCGGGGCGGCGGAATGCGGTCTTACCTGAACGAACGCGGATTCCGGATTTTGGATGCCCTGGATGAAGTGGCCAAATATTATGATACCAAACCGGCCGTTGTTGCCCTGGCCTGGCTGATGGCCCAACCAACCATTGCTGCTCCTATTGCCAGCGCTACCAGTATCGAACAACTGAATCAACTAATGGAAGCCGCCACCCTTAAACTGGACCCGGAAACCATCGCCCTTTTAAATACGGCCAGTAGTGAAAATGAAATAAAAGACATTTAATTTCAGGTCGGATCAATAATCCGGACAATAAAGAATGCGGTTCTGATCAGAATTATTTTTCTTAAACAAGATGCTCTATTGAAACCGATCAAGTTTATTTACGCGTTCTTCACCCGGCAGTTGCGCGCAAGGGTGCCACGCGTGCAATACATCCTTTTCGTTGCCACGGTTACGGGCATCGTTTCCGGGCTGATTGCTGTTCTCTTAAAAACCCTGGTACATTATCTTCAAAACTGGATTACAACCATTCCGCTTAGCAGGTTTGCTTTTTTGCTGTTTCCCGTATGCGGGCTGATCCTTACCGTTTTTATTATCCGCCGATTTTACAGCGGATACGTAGAAAAGGGCATTGCGATGGTTTTAAAAAGCATTGCACGCAAAAGCTCCTTTATTCCGCTCCGCCATACTTATATTCACGTGTTTACCAGCTCCGCTACCGTTGGATTGGGGGGATCGGTGGGACTGGAAGCGCCCATTGTGGCTACCGGCTCTGCCGTTGGATCGAATGTGGCCAGGATCAGTGAACTGCATTACCGGGAACGGACCCTGCTGATTGCCTGTGGAGCAGCTGCCGGTATTGCCGCGGTTTTCAATGCTCCCATTGCCGGCGTGATATTCGCCATCGAAATTCTGCTTACAGAAACAATAGTGAGCTACTTTATTCCACTGATCATATCGGCGGCCATTGGCGCGCTTTGCTCGGCCATTATTTTGAAAGAATCGCTGCTTTTCCATTTCTACCTGCAGCAAAATTTCAACTACCATAATGTACCCTTCTATTTATTGCTGGGCATACTTGCCGGGTTTGTTTCACTGTATTATGCCCGCACTTTCAAAAAAGTGGAACATAAAATGGTGAACCTGAAAATGCACGTATACATGCGGGCCGTTTGCGGGGGCCTGCTGCTATTGGGGTTGTATGTTTTATTACCGCCATTATTTGGCGAAGGTTACGATAGCATAAAACTGCTGGCCGGGGGCAGCCCTTACCAGATTTCGGATAACACCTCGCTGTTCTCTTTACTGGAGGGAGAATGGGCGGTCATCCTGTTTACCGGCCTGATCGTTTTATCCAAACCGGTGGCAGCCGGCATAACCATCGGCAGCGGCGGAAATGGAGGGAATTTTGCCCCTTCCCTGTTCACCGGCGCTTACCTCGGCTACTTTTTTTCGCGGATAATATCCAGTACCGGCTGGTTTAAGTTACCGGAAAGCAATTTTACCCTGGTGGGGATGGCGGGTCTTTTGAGCGGGGTCATGTATTGCCCCCTGACCGCCATATTTTTGATCGCGGAAATAACCCGGGGCTATGATCTCTTTATTCCACTCATGATTGTATCCTCCATCTCTTATTTTATCGTGAAACATTTCGAGCCATATTCCATGGATACCAAACTATATGCGCTCGAGGGGCAGATATTCACGCATAAAAAAGATCAGAATATTTTAAGCACCATTTACATGAGTGATATTTTGGAAGATGATCCGGCCATTATCATAAATACAAGCAGCCATGCCGACCTTGAACATATGCTGCGCGAAAAACAGTTTGCCGTAATAGCTGTGGTGAACGATGAAGGAATTTTTAAAGGGATTATCGAATTGCAGGACCTGCAATCAAACTGGTATGAAGAACTGGCGGGTACCGGGCAAAGCATTGAGCCACTGGTAAAGCAGGCGGATCTGCTGCAGTACAGCGATTCGATGAGTTCGGTGATAAAAAAGTTTGAAGAAACCAAAAAATGGTATTTGCCCGTAATATCGGCCGATCAGAAATTTACCGGATTTGCTTCGCAGAACAAGCTGTTCATGCAGTACCGTACCAAACTAAGCGAGCAGAATGATCTGTATGAAGAATCGAATGGATAATAGATTTATAAGAAGGCCAGGAAATAAGTAAATTGAAAAACATTCCGGATCGATGTAAGGACCGGATTGGGTTAAACCGGATCAACATAAAAATTTCCACTCACCAAATAAAATTTGTGAAGCCCAAAGAACAGGAAAAAGTGGAAGGCAACTGGAAGCTGCGTCTGCACACGGTTATATACGAATCGGGTACAAAGGAAGGCAGACTGTTTGATATCACTCTGCTGGTTTTAATCTTTGTCAGCATCATTGTGGTGATGCTCGACAGCGTCGCTCCTGTACATGAACCTTATGGCGAGATTCTTTACGTGGTTGAATGGATCTTCACCATCATTTTTACCATCGAATATATTTTGCGGATTGTCAGTATTACCAAACCCTGGAAATATATTTTCAGCTTTTATGGTATCATCGATTTACTGGCAATACTACCCAGCTATCTGAGTTTGCTTTTTGGCGGAACCCAGTACCTGCTGATCTTACGGGTGCTGCGGCTGCTGCGCGTATTCCGGATCTTCCGCCTGCGTCATTATCTGAATGAAATGCGGTTTCTTTCCATTGCATTAAAGAGCAGTGCCCGAAAAATCAGCATCTTCATGCTTTGGGTTCTGATGCTGGTGGTAATACTGGGTTCCGTGATGTATATATTTGAAGGGCCCAACAATGGATTTGGAAGCATTCCGGAATCCATCTACTGGGCAATCGTAACCATAACAACGGTAGGCTATGGAGATATTACACCGGTCACTACGGCCGGAAAATTTGTAGCCAGCTTTATCATGCTCCTGGGCTATGGGATCATTGCCGTTCCTACCGGAATTGTTTCCACTGAAATGGCACTTGCCGCCCGGAAACGGCGCCCACGCCATGATTCCTGCCCCCACTGCAGCCGCGAAGGCCATGAAGATGATGCTGATTATTGCAAGTTCTGCGGAGGTAAACTGTGAGGAATATGCGAATATGCCAATGTGCGAATGTGCGAATGTGCCAATGATTGGTGTCCGGTTAATAATTTTCAATTTACCTGAAAACCTGTATCAACTGTAGGTTACGAGCCGTCAATGTAATGCCCACTTCCACTTTTTTTTAGAAAAAAAGTGGAGCAAAAAACTCGGGCTCCGGAATAATTTTAAAAATTGACACGCCCGGCATAAGGGAATTAGCAAATGTGAAAATTTGATAATGTGCAAATTCAAATCCGGAGAGTTATATTCTTTAGCTGTGACTTGCTTTTTATTTTACGTCGTCCGTTTCAATTTGAATACTAGCAAATTTCCACATTGGCACATTAGCAGATTAGCACATTAGCACATTGGCACATCATGGTGTCCGATTAATAATTTTCGATTTACCTGAAACCTGTATCAATAG
>JAEZAY010000477.1 GCA_023427575.1 Bacteroidota bacterium
TTTCTTAACGGATTTCTTCCGAGGCCCGGGGAATACATCTCACCCGGACACAAATGTTTCTAATTTGAAAATGTGCATAACTCCGGACTTTATTTTATGCTCCGGGCCGTAAATATTTCTAATTTAGAAGTTCAATAGTAAATGTAGTCATCGTACTACTCTTTCAGACGGGTGATATTTCCCGTTGTAAAAAGGTGAAGGAAAAAAGTCCTTCACCTTTATTATTTATAAAGTCCGCCGCTTCTTAATTATTTTATTTCTTTCCTGTAAAACTGGATATTTGAACAAATTTTTTAAAACCCGGCAAAGATAGTTATGTCAGATAAGCCTAAAATTGCATTTGTAACAGGCGGATATTCATCAGAATCGGTGATTTCTTATAAAAGCGCTGTTACCATTGAAAAAAATCTCGACAGATCCCGATATGAGATTTACAAAATCGATATAACACCCGAAGGCTGGTATTATATCGCCCCCGACGAATCGCGCCAGCCGGTAGACAGAACCGATTTTTCAATAATCGCCGGTTCGGAAAAAATTCAGTTCGATGCGGTATTTATAGGCATTCACGGCAGCCCGGGTGAAGACGGAAAGCTGCAGGGCTATTTCGATCTACTTGGCCTGCCCTACACTTCCTGCGATACCGGCAGTTCCGCGCTTACGTTTAATAAACGTTATACCGTTGCGGTAGCGGCATTTTCGGGAATTTCAGTGGCAAAATCCCTGCACCTGTTCAAACATTCTCCATTGCCACTTGATCAGATAAGTTCACAGCTGAGTTTGCCTTTATTTGTAAAGCCTAATAATGGAGGATCCAGCCTGGGAATGAGCAAGGTGTCTAAAACGGAAGATCTTCCCGCCGCACTGGAAAAAGCCTTTCGGGAAGATGAGCAGGTTCTGGTGGAAGAATTTATTGCCGGTCGCGAATTCACCGTGGGCGTATTTAAAACCAACAATGATCTGATTGTACTCCCCATTACAGAGGTGGAAACAAAAAATGAATTTTTCGATTTCGAAGCAAAATACCAGGGAAAAAGTACGGAGACGACCCCCGCCAATATCAGCATTGAAATGTCGGACAAGATCCGGGATGCTGCGCGGAAAGTGTACACCGTTTTTAACTGCAGGGGTGTGGTAAGAATCGACTTTATTTTTAACGAAACGAAAAACGAGCCTTACATGCTGGAAATCAACACGATCCCCGGGCAATCCGAGGCTAGTATAATCCCCCAGCAGGTGAAAGTGATGGGCTGGACACTGAAGGAATTATATTCGGCGTTGATTGAGCAGGCTTTGGCAGGCAAAAAAGCCAGCTTGCCGGCCTGATCCCGGTTCAGATCGGGTGGTTATTTTTACAGGAAGCTTCCTGTTCATTAAAACAAAAAAAACTGTGTTCAAATTCATTACCGGCCGACCTCTTTGGGTAAATATATTGTTTAGCGTTGTCCTGATCTTTGTGATTCTTTTTGCGTTCCTCCTGTCGTTGAATTATTTCACGAAACACGGCATTACCCTTACCATTCCCGCTGTTACGGGAAAAACGCTGAGTGAGGCCGAGCAGATTCTGGCTGGAAATGATTTCGACATAGTGATCCAGGATTCGGTATTTATTGACACGGCCGCCCCTTTATCCGTTTTGCGCCAGTTTCCCGAAGCCGATGCGGTGGTAAAAGAAAACCGTACAGTGTACCTTACAATCAACCGGGCGGTGGCTCCCATGATTGAAATGCCGAATTTTATTAACATGACTTATCGGAGTGCGGAAATTGCCGTTAAACAATATGGGCTGAAACTGGAAGACACGGTGTATGAACACGATTTTGCTAAAAATGCCGTACTCGATCAATTGTATAATGGCAAACCCATTCGCCCCGGAGCAAAGATCAGTATGGGCAGTAGTGTGGTACTTGTTCTTGGAAGCGGACTGGGTGCCGATGAATTCAGTGTGCCGGATCTCTTCGGACTAACCTATTCTGAAGCCGTTACCTTACTCGAATCAAACAATCTCCGCTACGGTTCACGGATCATTGATTCGGATGTAAGCGACACATTAAATGCCTTTGTCTACCGCCAGCGCCCCGACCGTTTTGGATTTGAAGGCCGGGTGAACAAAATTCGCCAGGGGCAAACCGTAGATATTTGGGTTGGATCACAGCGGCCGGTCCGAATGGTCGATAGCAGCGCGCAGGTATTGCCCAATCAATTTTAAACTATAAACAATGGAAAATATTTCTGTAAACGAATTAAAGCAAAGACTTGATTCCGGCGAAAAGCCTAATTTAATAGATGTTCGCGAACCGGCCGAGAATGCGGAATTTAATATCGGCGGACAACTTGTTCCCCTCGGAAAAATTCAATCGATGCAAATCGACGAGATCGATGAGCTTAAAGAGGAAGAGATCATTGTGTATTGCCGGAGCGGGAACAGGAGCATGCAGGCAGCCCTTTTTCTGGAAACGCTCGGGTTTAAAAAAGTGAAAAACCTGCAGGGCGGAATGCTCGCCTGGCAGGAAATGAAATAAGCTTCTGAAAATTGAGACTAATATTACCGGATTGGCCTGTTTCCTCCTTCGGTTGAGCAACCAGGTTAGTTACTGATTTTCTGAAGGATCTTCATCAGCAGATTATAAAAAATCCCGGAGTAAGAATCCGGGATTTTTTATTGCTGGTATCTCAGGCGGCCTTTTAAAGGCGGATATTTATACCAAACATCGCATTGATGCCCGCCATCGGGAAATAATAATTTTCCGTGATCATTTTTGAATCATAGATATAGCTGAAAGTATAGCCATTTGGTTCATACCGTTTGTTGAACAGGTTATTAATCTGAAGTATAAACTGAATTTCCTTCAGGATTTTGGGATTCAGGGTATAGAGGATCTGTAAATCCTGAACATAAAACGGGTCAAGACTTCTGGAAAGATCTGAAGTATTGTCGAGGAACTGGCGGCCTACATATTTAAGTGGAAACCGAATTCCGAGGCCCTTTGCCGGCGTAAGATTCAAACTTGCGGCGGCCGTTACTGAAGGGGAAAAGGCGATATCGGTGTTGCCGTGAAAATTGCTTTTCTGATCAATCGGATCTTCCGTGTCATAATCGTCGAGGTATTCGGTGAATCCGATGATCCGGTTTCTGCTTAGGGTAAGGTTGGCCGTTAGATTAACATATTTATTGATGCGGCCCATGCCCTGCATTTCGATTCCCATCCGGAAACTTTCAGGAATATTGGTTCTTGTATATGCGCCCACATCATTTATTTTTCCGGTAAGCACCAGTTGATCTATATAGTGCATATAGTACAAAGTGGTACCCAGCTGAATTCCCGGGCGGCGGAATTCCCAGCCCAGCTCGAAATCGTGGAGCTGTTCCCGTTTTGGCTGAAAGGAAATGCCTGCTTCGAAATCATCGCGGTTGGGTTCTTTATTCGCCTGACTGTAGGAAAGGTAGAACCTGGAAGCTTCGGCCCGCATCGAAATGCCAAGTTTGGGATTCAGAAAATGGTAACTGTTCCGGATATTTATTTCCGGATTGTTCCGAAATCCATTCAATGAATAGTTAACATGACGGTATTGGAGATCCCCAAACAGATCGAGATTGCCGCCCAG
>JAEZAY010000073.1 GCA_023427575.1 Bacteroidota bacterium
GGTCCCGACAAAAATGCAACCGGGATAAAAACCGCCGACATTACCAGGGTAATGGCGACAATCGCTCCGCTGATTTCTTTCATCGCCGCTATGGTGGCTTCCAGCGGAGACAGGTGTTCCGTTTCCATTTTAACGTGAACGGCCTCCACTACCACAATGGCATTATCCACCACAATTCCGATTGCCAGTACAAGGGCGAATAGCGTAAGCATGTTGATCGAAAACCCGAACATCTGCATGAATGCCAGGGTGCCCACAAGCGCTACCGGCACGGCGAGTGCCGGAATTAAAGTAGACCGGAAATCCTGAAGAA
Source organism: Bacteroidota bacterium (assembly GCA_023427575.1). Lineage (GTDB taxonomy): Bacteria > Bacteroidota > Bacteroidia > Chitinophagales > Chitinophagaceae > Flavitalea. The sequence continues at coordinate 314 of JAEZAY010000073.1, forward strand.
ATATGAAGATTACGATAAATACAAGAATAAAGGCTTCGATCAGCGTTATAACCACTTTATTGATACTGGCGTCCAGGAATCTGGATACATCATAGGCATAGTTAATTTCAATGCCGGGAGGAAAAGATTCCTCTTTCAGCTCATCCATTTTGGCCTTGATATTATCTATTACCTCTTTCGCATTACTGCCAGGCCTTTGTTTGATCATGATGGAAGCCGAATAGCGGCCATCTGTTTTTGAAACCATGTCATAACTGAAGGTTCCAAATTCAACATCGGCAATATCTTTCAGCTTTAATACAGAACCATCCGGTTCAGCTCTTAAAACCAGGTCGGCATATTCTTCGGGGGTATTGAATTTTCCGGTATAACGAAGAACGTATTGTTTTACCTGCTCGCCCTTGCCAGAGTTTTCGCCGGCCACACCGGGAGCCGCTTCCACATTCTGTTTCCGCAACCTGTCAATTACCTCTTCTGTTGATATGGAATAAGCAAGCATCCGGTCGGGCTTTAACCATACCCGCATGGAATATTCCCGCGCACCCATGATATCCAGAAACCCAACGCCGTCGATACGTTTTAATTCAGGAAGAATGTTAATGTCGGTGAAATTGTATATGAATTCTTCGGTAATGGAAGAATCGGTGGCAACCAGGTTCAGATAAAGAAGCATGCTGTTTACTTCTTTTTCAGTAATTACACCGGCCTTGATTACTTCTTCGGGGAGTTCGTCAAGAACCGTACTCACCCGGTTCTGCACATTCACCGCCGCCTGATCGGGATCGGTACCAACTTCAAAGAAGATCTGAATAAGAGTAACCCCATTGTTACTGCTCACCGAGTTCATATAGGTCATGCCGGGCACACCATTGATTGCTCTTTCCAGCGGTGTAGCCACTGCTTTTGCACACACTTCGGCATTCGCTCCATTGTAATTTGCAGTTACCACCACCGAGGGTGGTACAATATCGGGAAACTGGGTAATGGGCAGGGTAAACAGGGCCAGTACACCCACCAATACGATCAATAGTGATATCACCAGGGATAACACAGGACGTTTGATAAAAGTCTCTATCATCACTTTATTTTTAGCCGGATGGCTGCATTAAATAATGGCTTGCAATTGCGCCTAGTTTGTATTCGCGGCAAGTGTAATGTTGTCGATAGCCACAGGTTTTGGACTGATGCGGGTTCCTTCTTTTATATTTTGCAAACCTTCGTATACGATCGTGTATTCATCCGATAAACCTTCTTTTACAATCACGTATTCATCCATCTTCAGGTCTGGCTGAAAGATCTTCATCTTAACGGTACTGTCTTTTTCTACAACAAACACATAGTTTTTATCCTGGATCTCAAATACCGATTTCATTGGTACGATGAATGCGTCATTGACTTCAGTTTCCAGGCTTACTTTACCGGATGCGCCGTGCTTCAGCATTTTTTTCGGATTGGGGAACCGGGCCCGGAATGCAATCGAACCGGTTGCCGCGTCAAATTCACTTTCCATGGTTTCGATGATCCCGGTTTCTGAATATTGGCTGCCATCGGCGAGCTGCAGTTTCACCTCACGCTCTTTATTGTCTGAATCATCATTTAATGCACGAACGTATTGCAGGTATTCATTTTCCGATACATTAAAATAAGTATAGATGGAACTGAGGTCGGAAACGGTCGTTAAAAGACTTCCTTCATTTACAAGGCTTCCCACCTTGAACGGAATGCGGTCGATGATTCCGTCGAAAGGAGCCCTGATTTCAGTATAGGAGATCCGGATCGAGGCATTTCTTTTTTCAGACTGGCATTCCGCCACTTTTGCTTCCGCCGATTTTAAACGCGCTTCCGCCAGTTCAGATTCTGTTTTGCTGATCACTTCCTTTTCAACCAGCATTTTTACTCGTTGAAGATCCAGTTCGGCCGACCTGGCTTCGGCCAGCGCATTGGCAAGTGACGCATTTGCCCGGGCAAGATTCGTTTCATACTCTGCCGGATTCAGGGTGAACAATAACTGGCCCTTTTTAACTTCATGTCCTTCATCAACCAGGATCCGGTCTATATAACCCGCCACCTTTGCTCTCAATTCCACATTGCGGTGAGCCTGAATGGAAGCCACATAATATTTATTGATAGTTGTATCCAGTTGCTGTAGCCGGATTACCGGTAGCTGAACGGGTTCGTTTTGCGATGTATCATCGCCGGTTGAGCTACAACCCGAAAAAATTACAAAAGCGGCCATTCCGGTCAATAATGTTCTCATCATTTCCTGTTTGTTGTTAAGATCCGTATATAAAATCCGATGGGTACCCCAATCGGTATTCACTGGCATTAGAATCCAGTATCGTTATAGATGTGCAGTATTAAACTGGCAGGCAAAGCTGCCCGGCTCAGATAAAATCGGGAGGCGGTGTTGCCAGATCTCCAAAACCCGTCAGCGGCAAGTGCTGATCTTTTGATCTGAACCCGATATGAAAATCATATGGCTTGAAAAGGGAACTATTCTGTGGGACTAAATGATTCAACTGGAAGGTTTCTTCCGAATGTTTATCGCCGGCCATCTCTGTACGCTTATCCTTGCCTTTGTCCTGGTCCTCATCGCCGGTAATAACATCCAGGATCGCTAAAAATGGAAAATAATCTTCCACACTGGCCAGTTCAATATCAGCGCCATTCGTTACATGACTGAGATATTCACCATTTACCATCAGGTTTAAGTAAAACAGCGTTGACAGTAAAAGTGTAAACTTTGCCATAGCGGCCACAAAATTAAAAAAACATTTTCTTTGTTCCTCGTCAGATGTAACGTCAATGAACACACTTGATTTGTTAATTTTATTTTTTAGCCGGGTTTTCAATAACAATCAGGCGAAAATGAAGGGAATTTTAATTTATTTTTAATTGACGCCAATCGGGATTCGGGCGATATTATAAAATTCTTCACAAAAATTAATTCGCATATACATCATGCAAAAAAGAGATACGATCATATTTGACCTGGGTGG
>JAEZAY010000118.1 GCA_023427575.1 Bacteroidota bacterium
TGGGTGCAGGTGAATACTGCCTGATTTAAATCTTTTTTCGGGTGGCTAATTCTTTATTGCGGGCCTGATGCTTTGGTATTCTACGTGTCTCAATTGAAAAAGTACTTTAGACCATAAGGCGCTACTTTTTAATATAAAAACAGGCTAACACCGCTTCGCTGCTTTTCTCAGACTTTCGATCTCCGCCTTTTCTTTTTTACTTAATTTCGAAAATACCAGCTCATACGAATCGCGGATCAGCTTTTTTAGTAAGCTGTCGGGAATCGATCCGTCCATATCAATCGTATTCCAGTGTTTTTTATTCATATGATAACCCGGGCGGATTGCGGGATATCTTTCACGGAGTTCAATGGCTTCCTCCGGATCAGCTTTCAGGTTCACCGATTCAAATAAATTCAGATCCGTTAGGGCAAACATTTTTGAGCCTGCAAAAAATACCAGCGTATCCTCGCCAAAAGGCAATCGCTCACTGGCACCCTTAAACGACAGGCAATATTCTCTGAATTGTTCTATGTCCATTATAAAAAAACAATTTATAATTAACCCGCCATGCCCTTGTTGGCAGAAATGCTTTCAACGAGGATCTTTACATCATTCCTGCTTTTATTGAGTTTGGCAGCCAATCGGTCGAGCAGTAATTCTTCATTGCCTTCCTGATATTCCAGGTCTTCATCTGTTAGCTCCAGGTTATGTTCTTTTAATTTTTCTTTGACTTCCTCCCAGGGCGAGGAAAGATTTAAACGGCTACTCATCTGATCTTGTTTTTTTAGTTAGGAATGTTGAGCGGATGGGATCCATTTACTCAATTAAGATACAAAACAGTCAATAAATATAGTGCCGGAATCTACTGTTATGGTAATTGGTGTCCGGATAATAATTTTCAATTTACCTGATACCGGTATCCATAGTGAATTAGGAGCCAACTGTTTTATTTTACGGCCTCCGTTTTTGAATTCGCACATTATCAAATTATCACATTTTCACATTGGCACATTATCACTGCCATTCGATTCAATGTCCTTTACGAACTACTGCCAAGGCTCACTGGATAGATTTATCCGTCAATGATGTGTCAAATTATATAACCGGAAGTCTTAACTGCTTTCTAAAACAAAAAGGGGCCAGGATAAAAATCCAGCCCCGTTTTAAATCCAATATCCTATGAAAAACCGTGGAAGCATAAACGAAACCCGTGCCAAATCATTTTTACGTTTAGAATCGGTTATTATAAGCAGATTTATTCCATTGCCGGGAGCAATCATTCCTTTATTGGGAGAAGGCTGAAGCCATATTCATCTTTGGTAAGAACTGTGGTAATCCATAATAATACCGGGGGCGGATTTTAATTTTGCAGGAACGCATGCTGATTATTCTTTCATGGAAAATTGCATATCGAAATTTGTAATTGTGAAAAAATATTTCAGCCGCCTCCTGCATAACAAATACATTATGGTCTGAAAGGCAATTCAATGTATGCCGTCTTTTTTTTATTTGCAGGCTATCTGATTTTATAAAACAATATTGAATCGGAAATTGAGTCCGGAGATCTTATATTGCGGGAAATAAAATTAGACTAAGATGGCAGCAACAAAAATTACTGTATTAAGCAATGGTTCTTTAAAAGTAGAAGGCGATTTTGAAATTGTTGACCGCAATGGAAATATCTATGATCTCGGGGGCAGAACGGCAGTATCTATTTGTCGCTGTGGATTGTCAAAAAACAAACCCTTTTGCGATGCTTCACATAAAGGTCATTTCGAACACGAAGCGGTAGCTTTTGCACTGCCACCGAAAAAGGAAGCCTAGTTTTTATGTTTTAAATGGAAGTTTCAGAACTTTTTCTGGATAATCCGGTGCAGGCCGGCGGGAATTTTTAACAGGCTTTTGTTGTAACCGGCCTGCTCCTTTTTGCAGATATAATTTTCCTTCCCGCTGGCCTTTTCTCCTTTTAATCTTCCCTTTTTTGTTGATAATCAGCAAGTTAATTATTGCGATTTCTTTTTCATTCCCACAGTGGCACACAAATTGAACCGGATCTATACAGATGGGAAAACTTTCAATTTAAATTTAAAATAACAGCGGGCAAGAGATAGTTTACCACCCATAGCATCATTTTATTGAATAAACTATCATTTCAGGAATATGATTTCTAGTGAGCAGCGTATCCATATTGATAAAATCTGGAACCGCTTTAAACCTGTAAGTTCTTTTAAGCCTTTTGCCGTCATAGAGCTGATTGCTTACATGCTGTATTTAAAAAGGCTCGATGAGATCCAGACACTGAAAGAAATTCATCCTATTCTTGCGGGTGAACCAATGGTAAATCCCATTTTTACCCAAGAAGAAACGGAGCTTCGCTGGAACCAGTTTAGAAATCTCGCCCCCCAACAATTATATCAGTTATTTACAAAAGAAAACGGTGTTTTTGAATTTGGAAAAAAAGCCCTCCGGCCTGCCAGCACTTTTAGCCGCCTGCTGAATTCAATGGACGTGATGTTTCCCACTTCCGGCATGCTGGCCGATCTGGTGGAAATGATCAGCGGGCTGGAAATCAAGGACCGGCTTCAAACGGCGGCCATCTTCGATTATCTGCTTACGAAGCCGGAGGCGGCCGGTGAAAACAATCAGTTTAGTACGCCAAAGCAGATTACCCGTTTAATGGTTGAGCTGATGGAGCCACAGCCAACAGATACCATTTGTGATCCGGCTCTGGGAACTGGCGGCTGCATGGTGCAGGCGGCTCAATATATTCAGAAAAATTTCCCGGATTCCTACCTGGAAAGCGAGTTCAATTGTTATTTTCCCCCCGGCACTTTTACCGGTTTCGACAGCGATGAAACGATGTTACGAATTGCTGCCATGAACCTGCTGATTCATGGTATTGAAGATCCGGAATTACATGGCATCAACGCACTTGGAAAACTGAATCAGCGGTTTGCTGCACAATTCAGCCTGATCCTTTCCGTTCCCCCTTTTACAGGGAATATGGATATAAATGAAGGAGATGCTGCCATCCTGAAAGAAATTAAAAGCAGAAAAGCAAACCTGCGTTATTTGGCCCTCATCTCAAAAGGGCTAAAGAATGATGGAAGGGCCGCCGTTATCGTTCCCCAGGAATTGCTGTATGGCGCCACCTCCGCGCATTTACAGGTGCGGAAATCAATTCTGGATAATCAATCGCTGAAGGCTATTATAAGTTTGCCTGAGCGAACTTTTCATCCCTACTCGGACCTGCCTTCGGCGCTGGTCGTTTTTTCGAACTCGGTTTCGGCGGCAGATCACCCGATCTGGTTTTACAAAATGGAATCGGATGGCACTGATAGAAAAGAGGCTGAAACTTATTCAGATCAAGAAAATTCAGTTGGCTGGCAACAAACCGCCGGCGATATACCTCATTTGCTGGAACAATGGCGCTTATACCGCAACAATGGAACCCTGGAGCTCAGTGAAAAAAGCTTTCTGATCAGTGCCGCCGAAATGCGCTCGGCCAATTATGACTGGAGTCCGGAGGCTTACAAAAAACTGATCCGCGAAAAAATCCGTCAGCGGACAAAGCCAATTGAAAAAAAACCGGAACGGAAAAGAAATCTGCAGAACGCTGGTGAACCGGATCCGCACAGCTCTTACGAACCCTATCCGGAATCTTCGGGAAGATGGAAACAGGTGCTTGGTTTTATTCTACTGATCCTGTTAATTGCTGCCGGGGTTTTCGGCTATTACTACTATGTTGAAAGACCGCAAATGCAAATGGTTTCCAGTGATTCAATTCCGGATCCCGGCGATTCGGCGCATTCGGGTTCTCCCGATTTAAGCTTTGAAGATACTGGCTCCGATACTTCGTTTGCGATCAGTCAGCCTCCTCCATCGCCGGCTGCCGTTGAGCCTAAGCCGGCGATCAGTATCGTTCAGGAACCGCCCGAAGAAAAGCCGGCGCCGGATACGCTGGCCAGGAAAGAAACTTCAAAGCAGCTTGTAAAAAAGCCATTGGGAAAATACAAAGTGATAACCCGGGCCTATTTTCACGATCGTCCCGACGAAGAGCAGATCCGGCTGGAAGATTTTGTGGTGAATTGGGATAACGCGTATACAACCCTGCAGGCACTGGAGGAGCGACGTGGTTTCGTGTATGTTGTTTTTACCAACAGTGAAGGTAGGATCATAAAAGGCTGGCTGAAAAAGGAAGACCTTCGGCCGGCGGAAGAAGAATAAAAAAAAACGCAAAAATCAGAACATATGATTCTGAATTTTGCGTTTCCAGCTGTATGAACAGCTTCCGGTCACAACATCTTAAAATTCTCTGGATAGTTGTTCAGGGTTGTTGATCATGTTTTTTGCATTTTTAGGCATGTACTGATCATAGAGTTTTTTGCCCTTATCTTTCAGATTACCCACCAGCTGATCTTTTTCCTGCTTTGTCATTTTTGAATATCTGTAATATGCGAAAGCAGCAAGTCCGGCAAGTACAAGCGGCATTTTTTTTCCTATTGCCATAAAATAAAAATTTTGAGTTTAAAAATCTGGTTGACCATTATTTACTTCAAAATATCATACCAACTTTACAAAAAGAATCCAATGATCTTTATAAGCGGCAAAAAATTAAATGGCATCGGCTTAACATTATTTCTATCCTATTTTTACGGTTAATCGAATTCCCTGATGCTGAAAATAAAATCAACGCTTCTATTTGCCCTTAGCTTTATTTCCGTTTTTTCTGTATCCGCCCAGAACCTATTTCAGGATTATGAACATCTGTTTACTCCGCCCCAAACCTATATCGTTCAACTTGCCGATACCGCCCTTGTAATTGATGGAAAACCCAGTGAAGATGCCTGGAGCAACGCCCGCTGGTCTCAGGAATTTGTGGACATTGAAGGTTCGAAAAAACCATTGCCAGCCCATTCCACCCGGTTTAAAATGTTATGGGATCAGGAGCATTTGTACATCCTGGCAGAACTGATTGAGCCGCACGTTTGGGCAACGCTGAAAAATCATGACCAGATTGTTTATCACGACAATGACTTTGAAGTTTTCATTGATCCAGATGGTGATACCCATAAATATTACGAGATTGAACTGAATGCCTTTAATACCGTTTTTGATCTCTATATGCCAAAGCCATATCGTAATGGTGGATCTCCGGATATAAAATGGAATGTAAAAGGCTTACAATCGGCGGTTCATATTGAAGGAAGCATCAATGATCCGGCTTCCATTGACCAAAAATGGTATGTTGAAATGGCCATTCCTTTCAGGTCGCTCGACCTGAACGATAAAGGCCCGGTTCCATCGCCGCTTTCCGTATGGAATCTCAATTTCTCGCGGGTACAGTGGGATACAGAAATTAAGGCGGGAGAATATAAAAAGTTGATGGATACTGCAAAAAACCGTCCCCGGGCTGAACATAATTGGGTCTGGTCGCCGCAGGGAGTAATCAATATGCATTTTCCCGAACGTTGGGGCTATATTCGATTTAGTGATCAGAAAGCGGGTGCGGAAGAGAAGCCTTTTGGTTTACCGGCTTCTTATGAATTTAAAAAACATTTATTCCTGGTTTATTATCGCCAGAAGGAATTTTTCCGTACGAATAAAACCTATGCACAGAATACTTCCGAATTAAAAATCCCGAAATCGCTGGTGATCAATCAGAGCAGGTATAGTCTCAAGCTGGAGGCGTCTGCGCAACATTTTAAAGCCAGCATTCAATCGGCAAAAGGTATTGACTGGCATATTGATCAGGATGGCCGCATTTATCAGCAATAACGTTTTTATGAATAAAAGAAAATTTCTGCAAACCGCTTTTATAGCGGGATTATCAGCCACTCAGATTCCGCAGGCTTCGGCGATGCTAACCAATGGGAAGCGAAAAAATAAACATTGGATCTGGACCAGACCGAACCAGAATGACAGGGATGGAGACCTGGATCTTTTGTACGCCAGTTATTACCAGGCCGGGATCAAAGGAATTTTTTTTGAAGCTGATAGCGAGCGGCATTACCGGCTGGCGAAAAAGAATAAGCTGGAAGCACATCGCTGGATGTGGATCATGAACCGGGGTGAAAAAGAATTGCTGGAATCGCATCCCGATTGGTATGCGGTTAGCCGGACGGGAGTTTCATGCGCCGAAAAGCCGCCCTATGTTGGTTATTACCGCTGGTTATGCCCTTCGAAAGAAGAGGTGCTCAATTATCTGGAAGCGCAGGTTCGGGAATCTGTTCGTAAAGATTATGTAGATGGAATCCATTTTGATTATATCCGCTTTTGCGATGTCATTCTTCCCGTAAATCTCTGGAGCTCCTATAATATTCTTCAGAACAGCGAACTGGCGGAATATGATTTTTGCTATTGCAATACCTGCCGGGAAAAATTTATGGCGGAAAAAGGGAAAGATCCTTTAAAGCTGGAGCATCCGGACCAGAGTCTATCGTGGCGAAAGTTCCGTTACGA
>JAEZAY010000126.1 GCA_023427575.1 Bacteroidota bacterium
TCCGGTGTATACTCCTGCCGCCCATTTGAAGCTGCTAAAAATGAAACGCATCACGGTAAACATTTTAAGCGGAAATCCAAGTCTAGTATTAACTGCCTATTTCGCCGTTACCACCAACACCATCCAGTTTGGTGCAGCCATCGATTTCAAATTTAAGGTTTCCGGTTTCAGCGTGGTGGGCAATTTTGGGTTCGATGTGCTGATCCAGTTCTCACCATTCCGTTTCATTGCCGAAGTGAAAGCCAGTGTGGCTGTGAAATCCGGCAGCTCAACACTATTGTCGATATCGCTCAACTTTAATCTGGAAGGCCCTACACCATGGCGTGCGCACGGACATGGTTCATTCCGGATCTGGTTTGTAAAAATCAAGGTGGGCTTCGATAAAACCTGGGGTGAAAAAATTGAAACCTCGCTCCCTTCCACCAGCGTTCTTCCATTGCTGATAGAAGAATTCCAAAAGAATACAAACTGGATTACCAAACCAGATTCATCCATCATGGAGCTGGTAACACTTGCAGATGCGGAACAGCAACCCGGGATCATTTTGGTAAGACCTTATGGATCGCTGGAAATAAACCAGATGGTTGTGCCAATGGATATGACCATGACCCGTTTCGGGAATTTCCTTCCGGCCGATATTTCAAAAGTGACCATTAAAAACATCTCGGTGGGCTCGGAAGAGTTTTCCGGCTCAGCGATCGCTTCGCTCCAAAACTCATTTGCTCCCGCGGCTTTTAAAGACATGAGCGATGATGACAAACTTAAATCGCCCTCTTATGAAAACCAGAATTCCGGGGTACGCCTGATCTCCACCGATGAAATCCGGTTCGATTACGGAATCAACCGCCTGGTTCAGTATGAAACCATTTTATCCGACTTCGAAGAAGAAGTGCTTGGACCGGTTTCGGTTGGAGCCGACTTCTTTAAGGCATTTGTTTCGGGCGGCGATATTGGCCATTCGGCACTTTCACAAAAACTGAAAAACATCTCGGCAAGTGCAGAAAAAACCGTTTCGGTTACAGATGAACGGTACACCGTGGTAACGAAATCGGATTTATCGAATGCTGATGGTGGAATTGTTTTTAATTCGAAATCGGGAGCCGACGAGCACCTGCGCGAACTGATTGCACAAAACCCTTCAAAAAAAGGCAGGCTTCAGCTTAGTCCGGCATTTCAAATGCAGCCCGCGTAAACCATTTTGAATCTGAACTACTAAAATAATTTGTTATGAGTGATGCACTGGCACATTATTCCTTTCTTCCCTGGTTCAGAAAAGGCATTGCCTCCCGGATCATAGAAAAAGATGCCATTGGAAACCCGGGATCAGGCCTTGCCAAAGAAAGGGCCGATCTGCAGGCCGGCATTACGATTGAAAGCACTGATGTGAATAACGGATCTGCGATTCTTTCCACTATTCCGAAAACCTTAAAAATGTATGGCCCGCCCGATGTTCTGGCGATATCCGCTTCGGCCATCGTACGCACGGAGCCCCGGCCCAAAGTGAACAATTACGAATCGAACGGGATTCCCTACATTGAATTTTACACTGAAGATTTTCTCTGGACCTATACCCCCGCTTCAGCAGATACCGGAACCAATAAACATAAACTAACTCCCTGGCTTGTATTGGTATGTTTGAAAGACGATGAATTCGAACTGAAAAATAACAGCGAGAACAGGCCTTATATTACCATCAACTCCGAAAAAATTCAGGATGTATTTCATGATGAAAAACAACACTGGAGCTGGGGTCATGTGCATTTAAGCACCGAGCTGCTTGCCAGTTCCTTACCCGCACAGATAAGCGAAGTGAGTTCAGAACTCGCCGCGAATCCGGATGCAGGATCCTGCCGCCTGCTGTGTCCGAGAAAACTGATTAAAGAAACCCATTATACCGCCTTTCTGTTACCCGCATTTGAAACCGGAAGAAGAGCAGGACTGGGACTTGATTACAGCAATGTACTGGCCCAAAAAATGTCCTGGGGAAAAACGGAAGATTATCAGGCCAAACCCGGCGGCACCGATTATCCGGTTTATCATATGTGGAGTTTTCAAACCGGCCTGCACGGCGATTTTGAATCACTGGCACGCATACTCGAAGCGGTTGTAATGGATCCGGAACTCGGCAAACGGGACATGTATATCGCGGATGCCGGTTATGGCCTGGAAGATACCAGGCCCGATTCGATAGTGCTCGGACTGGAAGGAGCACTGAAACCGCCAGATTTTGTAAGCGATAAATGGACAAATGGACCCAACGATGTAAAATACAAAGAGCACCTGCGTAAGCTTTTGAACCTTTCCATCGATAATGAAACCAGGCAGACCGACAAACCCGATGTAGCTGCAGACAGCCTGGTTGAAAACCCATTTTTCTCCGCCACTCTTGGTGATGACCCCATTGTAACCCCTCATGTTTATGGGCGCTGGCATGCACTCGCGAAAAGATTAAAGGTAATTGCCAATTTTCCCTGGGTAAACAGCCTGAATCTGGATCCGCGGAATCGCGCGGCTGCCGGACTTGGGGTTACCATCGTTCAAAAAAACCAGGAAGACTATATGCAAAGAGCCTGGAAACAAGTGGAGCAGATCAATGAAGCAAATGATAAAATCCGGAAAGCAGCCGTTAGTAAAATGGTCAACAATGCGCTGTATACAAAGCATCTCAAATTTGCCGCTACCGATCAGTCGGTGCGGCTAACCAGCCCCATGCATTCCTTTATTCTGACTTCGGGGAAAACCGTTTCCCATTCCATTCAGCACAGCGTAATTCCGAATGCTTCCCAGTCTGCCAGTTTCAAAAAGCTCACGCGTCCGGGCAAAAAAAATATCCGGCGAATGAATGAGCAGGCACTTGAGGGAGCCAATCTGATTCATAAAAAAGTTACCCAGAACTTCAATAACGAAAAAATTGCGGCGGCAAAATTTAAAACATCTCCTGCCCTTTCCGTAGATCTGACCCAGATTGGTTCAGCAATCAGTACGTCGATCGCGAATTTCCAGGCCAGCGAAACCGCCATGGCCCAGCAGGCTCTGTTTGATACATTTCTGGCAGAAACATCATTCGCCAACCTGGAATCGCCGGCGCGGAAAGCCGCCTTAAAAGCTAAGATCGATGCATATCCTGATATCAATGCATTGTCTAAGACCCTGGCCAAAAATCTGATAGACGGAATCAGTTCTTCCACGCCGGGCGATGATACCAGCTCGCATCTCATTGTTGTGCAGGACGATCCATACAAAGCAGTTTTTGGCGAAGAGATAACCGCCAAAACCTATCAGAACCTGATCATTTCCCGCGATGTAACCGGCTCTGCCGGGACATTGGGCCGCGCAACCCTGCTGCAGGATATCAATGCATTCGGAAGCGTATTTGAAAGTTTCAATACCGATATTGTTTCCAATATGCTTCCTATTCCCAAGGAAGCTCCGATTGCAAATCTTCCGGCATTTTCTGAAAACATCACCAGTTCAATACTTCCAAAAGATCTTATTCTCAAAAGAGTAAACAGCCTGATTACGCTGAATGTATTTAATCCCGAAACTTCCACTTATGAAAAGAAAGAGCTGGAAGATCTTTCGCCCATAATGGCATATCCAAAATTTGATGAACCGATGTTCCGGAACCTGGAACAACTATCGCAGGAATATATCCTTCCAAACATCGACAAAGTGCCTGAAAATTCCATTACGCTGATGGAAACCAATCAGGTGTTCATCGAAGCTTTTATGGCCGGTTTAAACCATGAAATGTCGCGCGAATTATTATGGCGCGAATTTCCAACAGATCAGCGAGGCACCTATTTCCGGCAGTTCTGGGAAATTTCGGATAATATCTTCGAAACCGACCGTGAAAAAAAATACGATATCAAACGGATGGATACCTGGAAAAATGATCTGGGCGATCATTCCTCGCAGGTTAAAACAAGTCCGGATGACAGCCCTTACCTGGTTTTGCTGATAAGAGGCGAACTCCTGAAAAAATATCCTAACACCCAGGTATATGCGCAGAAAGCGAGGTTCAAAGATCCGGCCAATCCGGCTGTTCCCCGGGCACTTGCCGATTCCAATGTGGAAACCAATCTGAAACTTCCGGTTTTTATGGCTTCCCTCGATCCGGATATTTATCTGTTTGGGTTCGATCTCGACAAGGAAGAGGCGAAGGGCGACAGCGATGACGCTACAAAACCAGGCTGGTATTTTGTGTTAAGGGAAAGACCCGGGCAGGTTCGCTTTGGTTTGGATGACTGGACGCCCACCGATCCCGAAGACCCTGAATTTCCTACCTCCGATCC
>JAEZAY010000178.1 GCA_023427575.1 Bacteroidota bacterium
GGCATAACCATGGCCGTTATATACCCGATATCACCACCGTTTTGAGCAACGGAAGGATCTTCGGAATATGAACGGGCAACTTCCTCAAATGATCTACCATTCGACAGTTCAGCATGCGCCGCTTCAATCTTCTGTCGCGCTTTTTCCAACGCTGAATAATCCGCATTTTCCGGGATTGCCACAAAGATATGCGCGGCCCGAAGGTCTTTCTGGCTTCTTTCATAAGCCTCATCTGTCAGTAAGTTTATACTGGCTTCGTCACTGAGAAAAAGCGGCAGAATCTGTTCGCGATAGCCTTCCGCTTCCCTTTGCTGTGAATGCAGCGTATCCATTTTGAGCTCCCGCGCGGCGTGCACCTTCAGCTTATACCGGATATACAGTTCCAGGTATTCGCGAACACTGGTTTCAGAAACCGGGGGGTTCTGCGCGTTTTTCGTATACGCATTGATGAACTCCTGTTTTGAAACCGGTATACCCTTATAGGTAAACAGGGTTTGAGATTGGGCAAAAAACGAAAATGACAGGAAAATACCGATTGTACCAGCCAGTTTACGGTTTTTCGGGATCAGGATCATGCTAGTTCAGGTTTTTTATCTTCTGATCAATTACTTCATCGATCTGCAGATAGGTCAGTTTTTTTGCAAGAATTCGTTTATCCTTGTCTAACAGATATAGAACGGGGGTTTGATAAACATCGTATAATTGCCGGTAACCGGGCTTCCCGGCTTTCGTTTCCGCTTCCTGTTTGGCGGGCAGTTGAGTAACATGCAGCCAGTTGTTCAGCTTATTTTCACGGATAAAGCTTCGCCATTCGGCATCCGGTCCTTCTGTTTTAACCGCAAAGAGTTGAATGTTCTGGTTTTTCCATTTTGCTTTATAGATTGAATCCAGTTTTGGCACCACCTCTTTACAATGACCGCAGGTAGGGTCCCAAAATACCAGCACCGTAAAATCGCCTTTAGTGCCATAAAGTGTGACGGGCTTGCCCAATGTGTCTACCATTTCCATATTGGCGGCCGGTTTACCAATCAGATTGGCCATTAAACTATAGGCGCGGCGATCCACAAACTCGCGGTACTTATCTGTAAAGAAGGGTGTTAAACCTGCGTTGATGTATTTTTCGAACAGGTGTACAAAAACCGCATCCTGCCCCATGTATTGTGGGTTGATGTATTTCTGAACAAAATGCACCATCAGAAATTTATACATTTCGGGAGCCGACCTGGATTCCAGAAGCATGCGGTCGATTTCCAACTTCAAGGTATCGGGATGAGGAACCACCAGCTCTTTGTAATATTTTTCCAGTTTTGGTTCAAAAAAAGGTGTTCGTACCAGGCGATCATCGCTGAAGGAAATTCCATCCCAATAATGCGATTTAAAATATTGATAGGCATAGAGGGAATCGTATTTGCCACCCGGATGGGCGGAGGCTGGCGGAATTTCCGGCTCGCGCATGGCCTGAAACAAAGCAGCCAGAAAGGAATCCGGATCTTTGGCGGAAATACTGTCGCGATAGGTCTTTAACCCATCCGTTAACTGCCTGGAACGGGCAGCCAGGGCCGGATCATTGCCTTTTTCTTTGATCCGGGCATTGATGGCCGAAATTTCCTGTCCTGATTTGGCGGCAAAACGGCTATAAGCCTGAAAGCGGCTGTTTTCTTCGGTACCGGTGAACCGGATATTTTGGGGCATGGCGGCAGTATCGCCTTCGATTGAAAAATGCTGAGACCGATCAATCAGAACTTCAAAAAGAATTTCCTTATTGGGCGATACTACGAAGTAAATGCCCCCGGGTAGTTTTGTATTGCCTTTAAATGTACCTGTTGAGCTGGCATCCAGCAGTACGGAATCGGCCAGCGCCTTCATTTTTCCATAATGATAGCCGAGGTACAGGTATTGGTTTTTATAGGGCTTTAAGCTGATCTTAATTTCATAGCCATCCTGCGCAAGCGCGGAAAAGCCGGTAATAACCAAAAAAATAACGGAAAGAAATCGTTTCATCATTGTTCTCAATTCATAAATAATGCCGGTTAAAGCCTGGTTATGTATAGAACGCTGCCATTCCGGATTCGTTGCAAGATATAAAAGTAAAAAGGGCCGCGAAGGCCCTTTTCTCTAATGCGGTAAACACCATTATTCGCTTTTTACAAAAGCGGCGTTGATGTTAACGGTAACATCTTTGGCAACCACCAGGGAGCCGGCCTCGGTAGCGCGATCCCATTTCAGGTTATAATCAAACCGGTTGATGGTTGTTTTGGCTTTAAATCCTGCCTTTGTACGGCCGCGGTCAACAGTGGATCCGAGGTAGCTCACATCGAAGCTTACCGGTTTTGTTACATCGCGGATGGTCAGATTTCCATTCAGCTGGTATTTGTTATTTCCCAGTGATTTCAGGGAGCTGCCTACAAACTTCATTTGCGGATACTGCTCTGCATTGAAAAAATCATCGCCGCGAAGGTGCTTGTCGCGGTTTTCATTATCGGTATCCACTGAAGCAGTTTCAACCGTAAAATTGATTTTAGCGTCGGAGAAATCGGCTTTATCACTCTCCAGTGTGCCATCAAACGTTTTAAAGCCTCCATCCACTTCTGAAACAACCATATGGGTAACGGTGAACTTTACATTGGAATGCGATTTGTCGAGTTTCCAAACGCTGGCGTTCTGGCCAAAGGGACTGTCGATTAATTCCGGTTCGGATACCGGCTTTTTAAAGGAGCTAACCACCAGGGTGGTAACAATCAGGATGGCTGAGAAAAAGAAGGCTTTTTTCATTTGTAATTTTTTTAATGTCGTAACACTGGAAAGATATTACAATTTTAAACTTTTCATTTTAGATTTTTTGAAGTTTCTGAAAACATTTGCTAAATGGCAAAGCTCGTCAAGAATGCTATTACGGCTACCGACCACTCCGAACTAAAGAAAGTTTCCCGCAAAGCAGGTAAGGAAAGCAAAGCATGATAAGAATACAATTCTCAACTTCCAACTGAATATGATAATGTGAAAATGTGAAAATGTGAAAATCATTGGTGTCCGGGTAAAATGTATTCCCTGGGGCCTCGGAAGAAATCCGTTAAGAAAATTGAAACGGACGCCGTAAAATAAAAACAGTTGTTACCAGAGCCCGGAAATGTTCTGTAGCCCGTAAGTCCCACCACTGCTG
>JAEZAY010000263.1 GCA_023427575.1 Bacteroidota bacterium
CGCTAAACCTATTGTTAAACAAGATCCGGTCTGGAAAAAAATCCGAGATCGTTTATGCATTGAAGTTACTGGAACAGGCTGAATATCCTGAAATCGATAAAATTCTGGCGGGGCAGTTAGATTCAGAAGAAACAGATGTGGTGATCTATGCTTTAGACAGACTGGATTCACGAAAAAAAACCAATGTTCAGCAGCTAAAGCTTCTGCTTGAAAAAGATCCGCATCCGGATATAAAAGAAAAGCTGGTGTATCTTATCTGCAAGTATGATTCCGCCTATCTTGAGCATGTTTCCAAAGATCTTTCCTTGTATGAGCCTGCCATCCGAAAGGTTATTGTCATCAGTTTGCTGAATCAGCGGGAATTCAAATTTTTATATCATGCCGGACAGGAAATAAACAATCTTCTTTATTCGGTAAATGCATCCGAGCGGGAATTAGGGGTTCGCATTATTGGTTCGGTTAGGCATGTCCGTTTTACCGAAGCACTGGAAAAACTGATTGCCGATGAAAACCGAAATGTCCGCCGGATTTCCATACTTACCTGTTGCCGGTTAAAAATAAAAGCACTGCTTCCCGATGTCTTAAATCTTCTTTCCGACGAAAGCGATAAATACCTCGCGATGCAGGGTTTGCTTCAATACGGCGACGAGCTTTTTCTTCATCTTCGGCCAGTCCGTAAATTCCTTACTGAACTTCAATTGTCCATGCTGGTTAAAGTTGCCGGAAAGATAAAAGGACCACATTCGGTAAGCTTTTTATTATCGGTTTTAGATGAACATCCCCATTTAAATCAGAAGACCATTCAGGGTCTCTGGGCGCATCAGTACGAAAGCAAAAACAATGAGATGCAGGCCCGTTTTGAACAGAGACTAAAAATCTATCTTGACAGGGCCCTGGAGAAAGTGCGGTGTTACACGGAAATGCCTGAATTCATTGGTTCAGGATTAATAAATGAAGCTCTTGAAAATGAAGTACGCTACGATGTAATTTCAGCCCTCCAGATTTCTGAAATGGTATACCGCAAAACGGAGATCCGTGGGATTATTGAATCCGTGGAATCGGGCAAGAACAAGAGTATTCATCATGCAGTGGAAATGATCGGTCTGGTTATACCTCCGGTTTATGCCCGCAAGTTCAATGCGCTATTTGATTTTCTGTTGGATATCTCCTATCGGAAAACGTCAAAATCGCCGCTAAACAGCCAGCAACTGTTGCAGCGGATTTTAATTACCGACAGGCGTTCTTTCAATCACTGGACAAAGGCCGTATGCATTTACAGTTCCGTGAAAGCGGATCTGAACGGACTCTGGCCCATGTTGAAAAATCAGATGGATACAAGCGAAGAAAAGATTATTACTGAAACAGCGGGCTATGCCTTTAGCCACCATAAATAAAAAGTATGCTTATCATCGAAAAAGTGTTGCTTCTAAAAAACTCTGATATATTTTCAGGATGCAAAGACCTTGATCTGATCGAGATCGCATCCATTTGTAAGGAAACTTTTGTAGAAAAAGACAGCCTCATTTTTAGCAAGGGAAGTACCGGAAACTGTATGTATTTTATTCATTCGGGAAAAGTATCTGTTCACGACGGTCCGCACCAGCTGGCCGAACTGGGCCCTAACGAAATTTTTGGCGAATTGTCGCTACTTGATTCCGAAACCCGTTCGGCAAGTGTTACCACCTTAACCGATTGCACGCTGCTTAAAATAGAACAGGAATTGTTTTATGATGTGATAGCAACCAATTCGGATATTTTAAAGGGGATTATGAGAACGCTTTGCCGGAGGTTGCGGGAGCAGGACCGGGTTACAATAGAGATGAAAGAATTTTTTCAGAATCCACCATTGATGGAGCCGGGGGTTTCCTGATCTGTTCGGTAGGGGCAAAAAAAATCCCACATTTCTGTGGGCTTTTCTTAGGCGGACTGACCTTAAAAAGTTTTCAATAGGTACGATTAACTACGGGTCCGTTTAGTTTGGTCTTCACAGGTATAGGACCGTTTTTTTGGATTTGGATTCGGGTTGTTTTTCCCGGGTATTGGATTTTTCGGTACGATTACAACACAAATATCCGCCGCTTAAAATATCTTTTCGCCTTTTTGCATGCTTACTATTTTAAAATACATAATCAAACAGAAAAGCGATAAGGATAAATTCTTATTGCTCGTAATTCTACTAATTGCTTTCCGGTTTTCTTAGTCTGAACTTTCTCCATAAATGGGAAAAAACCCGGTGCAGGTACAGGTTTGGGAACTTATTTTTGTATGCATATCCGCGGGGATGAATGATCATTATCCCTAAACTCAGAAATCCGCCCCTGTTATTTTTTACAATAATTCCGACAGTTCTTCGTTCATGCATCTCTGTTATAAGGAATTCCGGAACGACTATTACCTGATAAAAACATCTATATGAAAATCCTCACAACCACTGTTCTGTTCCTGGCTATTGCAGGCGCGGGCTATTCTCAATCTTTCCCCGGATACCGAACTGGTAATTATACGGGCGTGAACGGCGTTTTTTTTAACCCCGCAAGCATCGCGGAAAGCAAATACCGCTGGGATCTGAACCTGTTTTCAATCCATTCTTATGTCGGAAATGACAAGGCTTCATTCCGTTTAAGCGATTTTTCCGAATCCTTCGACTCTGAGTCGATCGAAGATCAGCTATTTGGCAAAACCGCCGGCGCGTCTTCGGGCCTGGTGAATGTGGATATCCACGGGCCTTCCGGCATGTTCAATATTGGTCGTAACAGTTTTGCTATCACTACCCGGGCCCGGGTGTTTTCAAACATTACTGATATTGACGGAAAGCTGGTAGATAAACTTAGTTCCGATTTCGAAGACGACCCGGAACTGCCATACCAGATCAATTCGGCTGAAAATATGGTGCTGGCCGCCAATGCCTGGTCGGAATATGGAATCAGCTATGGCAGAGAGATATTACGGCACTCGGCGCACTATTTAAAGGGTGGGATCACCTTGAAATATCTGTCCGGGGCTGCAAATGCCTATCTGAACATCGACCGGTTTGCCGGCACGATTGATGAAGATCTGGCGGCACAGCGGGTATTTCTTTCAAATACCACGGGGCGCCTGGGAATCGGTTTTGCGGGCGCGGCCATTTCAGATTTTGAAATAAAAGATCTTACTAAAATGGATAGCCGCGGCTGGGGCGGCGATCTTGGTTTTATCTATGAATACAGGCCCGGGAACCGTGGGGAAATCGGCGCCAATGGTTATCAGTTCAGAGTGGGTGTTGCCGTTACCGATATTGGTAAGATCCGGTACCAAAAAGACCTGGCCAGATCAGCCTCCTACGAACTGGCCATAACCGGTGGCGAACGTTTTAACCTGGATGAGCTTGATAATGTGGACCTCGACAATTATAAAGAGTTTCTGGACAGCCGACCCCAGTATTTCACTCCGGCACCCGAAAACACGGAGTCCGAATATTTGGTATCCCTGCCGACAAGTATGAACATAGATCTTGATTACCGGCTGAATAATCGTTTTTATCTGAACCTGGCCGGCTTACTGCCCCTTAGCAGTAATTCTGATAAAGTATACAATAACATGAGTTATACCAGTGTTACGTTTACGCCTCGTTTCGAGACCAGCAAATTCGGAGTGTTTTTGCCTGTCAACTACAACTCCCTAACGAGTTTCAATGCCGGAATTTCGTTGAGAGCCGGCCCATTCTTTATTGGTTCCGGCAGCTTAATTACGGCTCTTGCCGGAGAATCAAAGCAGGCCGATGTTCATATCGGGGTCCGTTTCGGATCGCTAAAAAAATAAAACAGATCAGAGTGGGGCCTTCCCGGATCAGGGTGGCCCTAACTTTGTATATACTTTCCAAATGATTCGTTATGATTGAAAAGCATAACATCAATGGAAAGGACGTTTGGGTTGAAGTGGAACCCTATCATGTTCATCGTGATAATCCCCGTACCATTCCCACAGAATACTTCACCGCCCGCTACTATTATGAAGAACCGGGATCTGCCAGCGGAGAGCTGTTTATGGATGAAGAAGGAGCCCAGCCCCGCTTGTTCGAATCGCCGGTAGCCGCTTTAAGTTTTGCCAGTAAGCGTTTATTGTCGAACGATGACAGGGTACTCTGATCAGCTCAGATTAAGATTTAAGCTTTAGTCTCACCTTATGCCCCAGAATTGGGCCTAATTATACCGCAATCATTCATTCCAGGTT
>JAEZAY010000048.1 GCA_023427575.1 Bacteroidota bacterium
ATTTCATCCCATTTTTCATCACGTCGGCGCGGGAATCTTCAATTAGTTTTTCCCCATTAATCCAGGTTAAAGTATAATGTGCGCCCAGCGCCAGCCTGGTTTTTGGAATCCGGAAATTAAAGCCGCCTTTCAGTTTCTGAGGAACGGTTTTATAATTCAGCTCATCACTTAATTGTGAGAATTCATAATCTTTTGAATGCAGTTTGGCGCCCTCGGCCAGGACGTTCCAGTTTAATCCATAAGTCGCATAAACCACCGAAGATTTGATGGGAATGGCAATGCCGGCCGCAATTTCAAGGCCGCCAAAAGGCTGGCTTACAAATATTGATTCCCCGGTTTTATTTTCATACTGGTCGGTAAGGTATAGTTCGTACAGTGCCGACTGCGCATAACCGATGCCCGCTTCCAGGGCCAGATAACGGTAAAACCCATACGTAATTGAAGCAGCCATCGGGTTATAGCCAAATGCTTCCGATCCGTAAGAAGGGGTGAACCCGGAAAAGGAAAAATTACCGCCGCGGAATCTTCTGATCCCCTGTTGATCGAGCGATTCGCGGATCCCTGCCGAAAAATCTTCCAGATTTTCAAGACCCTGGTTTAATGCGGCCCCTGCCTGAACCATTGAATTCAGTCCGTTTAGTTTCTGCTGCACGCGATCCGTATAAAAGATTTGTTGTGCGGCAGTGTATTGTTTAATCGCATCATGGATAAATAAAGCGCCCATTTTGTTCAGCCGGTCTCCTTCCGCTTCAAATCCTTCCGCATTCATTCTGGCTACGGCTGCTTTTGCCGCCCAATCGGTATTGTCGGTTTTTTGAACAGAAGAAGATTTATCGGAACTTTTTTTCTTTTCTTCAATCACAATTCCTGAAGAGCCGGAACTGCCAGAACCGGATTTAATCTGTGAAAGCAGGTAGCGGATATCCCCTTTGCGATGATAGTCGATCCAGGTTAAAGGAATGGCCGACCTTCTTTCGAGCGTATAGGGTACATATTTGAGCTGCTTTGTATCATACCGTGAATACGATGCGCTATTCTCGCCAGATACCGCCGGCATAAAATCTACCTGGAAAATTTTGTAGCCCTCACGCTGGTGATCGCTAATTACCCTGGCGCGAATCTTTTCCATTGCTGTTAGGGTATTGTCGGAGGGTTTAAGCCCGGCTTCCCTCGAAGTTGTCGCATTCCACTTCAAATAATCGCCATAGATATCCTCATGTTCAATTTTAAAATTGACAATATTCTCATAGTCGGTATTAAAATATCGCTCTTCCCGCGGAATGTTTTCAATCAGTGAATCAAAATCAAGACGTAAACCTGTTTCAATCACTGGAAGCTCATGGTCTTTCAGCATAATAATATGCCTGCTGACAAGCAACACTTTTAATTTGTTATCGGAACGGGCGCCCTTTGCATACACAAAATAGGCGGGCTGCTCCGCCGCGGGAACCGGTGACTGGGAAAAAACAACAGCAGGTACTACCAACAAAAATGTTGCGAGAAGGATGAAGGAGATACGGTTGGCCATAGGGTTTTTTCAGGATTTAGAGTAGAATAACGGCCATCCCTGCCAATTATTATAGCTCTGCCTCTGTTGCCGAACTCCGAACCCGCTTTTTGATCAGCCTTACCCTTTGCCGGCCGGTCTTTTCTGAGCCGGAATTCGCTGCGCTTATAGCACGGGCTTTCCGGTAATTGCCGAGGTTCAGGATCAACACACTGCCCAGGATCACCAGCAGCCCGGTGATTTGCAGGGCCGAGATTTGTTCGTTCGCAAAAAATACTCCC
Organism: Bacteroidota bacterium; assembly: GCA_023427575.1. Lineage (GTDB taxonomy): Bacteria > Bacteroidota > Bacteroidia > Chitinophagales > Chitinophagaceae > Flavitalea. Next base: position 1,789 of record JAEZAY010000048.1, read on the forward strand.
AGCAGAACTGCCACCACCGGATTTACATAAGCATGCGTACTCACCTGCGTTGCAGACCGCACTTTTAACAGCCATACATAAGCGCTATAACCTGCAATAGATCCGAAAAAGACGAGATATAACAGGGAGGCCCAGGCTTCACCCGAGATAGCCGACCAGTCCATACCTCCCGGTTCACCCCTAATCAGGCTTCCGGTAAAAAATGCAATTCCGGCAAAAATCATCTGTACCGCGGTATTCATGGCAGCAGACCCATTAGACCCTTTGTATTTAGAAAAAAGCGAGCCTCCGGCCCAGGCAATGGAACCGATCAGCAATAGAACCAGGCCCGAAAGTTCTTTCAGTCCGGATATTGACGAAAAGGCCCCAAAAATATTTTCACTGAACAGAATAATAACCCCGACAAAACCAACAACCAGTCCTGTTATGGTGGCGGTATTTTTAAAATTTTCCTTCCATTTGGGTTTATCCAGCAATACGAACCACAGCGGTGTGGAAGAAACCATTATGGCAACCATTGCACTGGCCATATACTGTTCAACCCAGATCACTACCCCATTGCCTATAAAAAGAAGCAGTAGTCCCGCAATGGCGGCGTTTTTCAAATCGTTCAGCCTCGGTAGTTTCTCACCGCGAAACCGGGCCCAGACTAATAACAATACTCCCGCTGCCAGAAATCGCAGGGCTCCCAGCATCAGCGGCGGAAATCCGTGTATGGCCTTCGCTATAAAAAAATAGGTTGATCCCCAGACGATGTATACAATGGCAAAAGCCAGGATAATCATGAAGGGAGAAGCCGTTTTATTGGAGGTAATAGTCATGAATCCAGGTTTTCAGGAATAAACAATTGCTGTTGCTCTTTCACAGTTTCCAGTACAATGGTGGTGCGCGTTGAAAGGATATTTGGAATGGAGCTGAACTTGGTTCGCATCAGTTCCATCAGCGAAGCCGAATCGGAAGTGCGGATCTTTATCAGGTAACAATCTTCACCGGCGATATGGTGCACTTCCTGCACTTCAGGGAAAGTGGCCAGGATTTTACCTGTGGTGCTGCAGCCAATTCCATCCGTAGCCTTCATAAAAATAAAGGCAAGGAGTTTTTGATCCACGGCGGCCGGATTTATCCGGGCCGTATACCCTGAGATCACATTCTTTTGCTCCAGTTTTTTTACCCTTTCCAGCACCGCTGAAGGTGCCATCTGCAACTCCCTGGCCAGATCGGCATTAGAGATGCGGGCGTTTTGCTGAAGCAAACGAAGAATAAGGTGATCGGTTCGGTCGAGTAAAATTTCAGAAACTCCCATAATTCGCCAAAACTATTATTTTTCCGAATTATATTCCAAATTAAGTGCCAGATAAAGAAAATTATTCTATAAAAGGCCAGTTTTTAATTTTGTGGCACATAGTAATGCCGGAAAAACGGATGGCTGAAGGAAAAATGACCCGCGCGCCAAAAATCGGCCAGCCCTTAGGGCGATGCATGATTGCTTCGAC
>JAEZAY010000388.1 GCA_023427575.1 Bacteroidota bacterium
CAGCAATGGCAACAGAACCCCTGATTAAAAACCCTACAAATATTGACGTGGATGATCGCGGCAGGGTATGGGTTACCGAAGCATATAATTATCGTCCGGGGATCAACGGGAATCCAACCAACCCGCTGGGGGACCGGATCATGATCCTGGAAGACCGCGATGGTGATGCGGTAATGGATACGGCAAAGGGTTTTTACCAGGGCCCTGAGCTCAACGCGCCTATTGGCATTGCCGTACTGGAAGATCGGGTGATCGTTTCACAAAGCCCGTATGTATGGGTGTTTTATGATGATGATAAAGACGATCGTGCCGACCGGAAAGAAATTCTTTTTCAGGGAATCGGAGGGGAGCAACATGATCATGGCGTTCATGCATTCATATTCGGGCCCGATGGGAAGCTTTACTTTAGTTTCGGGAATGAAGGCATTTCTATTAAAGATCGGAATGGAAATTCATTGAGAGACCGGGATGGCGATATAATAGGGCCGCCAAAATATAAACAGGGAATGGTATTTCGCTGTGAACCGGATGGTTCGGATCTGGAAGTTCTGGGACATAATTTCAGAAACAACTATGAGCCTGCCATCGACAGTTATGGCGCCATTTGGCAAAGTGACAATGACGATGATGGCAATCGCGGCACCCGGATCAATTATGTGATGGATTATGGAAACTACGGATACACGGATGAAATGACTGGGGCAGGCTGGAGTTCATCCCGAACAAATTTGGAAGATTCCATTCCGCTCCGCCACTGGCATCTAAATGATCCGGGGGTGATCCCGAATTTGCTTCAGACAGGTGCCGGTTCACCAACGGGGATGGTGATCTATGAAGGAAAACTGTTGCCGCCAGTCTTTCAGGATCAGATCATCCATTGCGATCCGGGGCCCAATGTAGTGAGGTCGTATGCGGTTTCAAAGTCCGGCGCAGGATATACTGCTTCGATTAATAATATTCTGCATGGTGAAAAAGACAATTGGTTTAGGCCCGCCGATGTTTGCGTTGCACCAGATGGCTCTTTGATTGTGGCCGACTGGTATGATCCCGGCGTCGGTGGCCATCAGGCTGGTGATCAGCAGCGGGGCCGGATTTACAGGGTTGCTCCTAAAAACGCGAAATACCAGTTTCCCAAATACGATTACACAACTGTAGCAGGAGCTATAACAGCGCTTAAAAATCCGAATCTTCATGTTCGTCATAAAGCATGGAACGCTTTGCAAAAAGCCGGTAATCTGGCTGTTCCGGAACTGGATAAAATCTGGAGAACGGACAACGACCCCAGGCTGCGAGCCAGGGCATTCTGGATCCTGGTTAAATTGGTTACAGGTGCTGGTTATATTGAACAGGCTGTTAAGGACCCGGTTCCAGAGATCAGAATGATGGGATTAAGAGCAGCCAGGCAATTGAAGTTGAACCCGGTCCCTTATGTTGCTATGCTTGTAAGGGATAATGATCCGCAGGTAAGAAGGGAATCTGCTGTTTCGCTGCGGAATAGCAGGTCGGTAGAAGCACCGGCCTTATGGTCCGAGCTCGCTTTACAACACGATGGGGATGACCGCTGGTATCTTGAAGCGCTGGGAATCGGCGCACACGGGCAATGGGAAAAGTTTTTAAAGGCGTACCTGCAAAAGGAAAACAATCCATTACGCAATCGTGCTTCACGCGATATCATCTGGCGTGCAAGAACGGAAGCCGCCATACCATTTCTTGGTAAGCTCGCCTCTGATTCAACCCTTCCCTTAGTCGAGCGGCTTCGTTATTTCCGGGCCTTTGATTTTAATGAAGGCCCTTCAAAGTCGCAGATCCTGCTTTCTATTCTGGATAATCATACAGGAGATAGTTCAGAGATAAATAAACTTGTTCTTACTCATCTGGATCCTGCCACTGTTAGAAATTCTGAAAAGGCGCAGGCGGCTTTAAAATCCACGCTGCAATCGGTTTCGGGAACAAGAGAATTTGTTGAGCTTGTGAAAAAATATAATGTAAAAGGTGAAACCGGCAGTTTGCTTGAGATCTCGGTTAATGGTGAGGATGCAAATCTCCGCAGAAGCGCTCTTGCCGCTGTACTGGATATTGATGGCCCTGCAACCGTGTGGAAGATCATTGATGAAAAAGATACTGCGAAAACCAATCCGGTGTTGAAGTTACTCGGCAGGATTGGTAGTTCAGCATCACTGGCTATTCTTGAAAAGGTGGCATTTTCTAATTTCTATCCCGACCATACAAGGGAGATGGCAGCAAGGCAAATAGGCAAAAGTTATAACGGGGAGGAGCGGGTGCTGATATTGCTGAAAGAGAAAAAAGTTCCTCAGGTATTAATTGCTGCTGTAGCGGATGGTGTTCAGGATTCATGGCGAAAACAGGTTAGCATGGAAGCTATGTCGTATGTAACCGGTGCAGAAAAGATTGAGAAGGCGGCTCATCCTGAACCACTGGATATTATCGCTTTAAAAGGCGATATGAATAATGGAAGACGGGTATTTCAAAACTATTGTGGGATATGCCATGTTGTAAATGGCCAGGGAATAAATTTTGGTCCCGATCTTTCCGGAATAGGAGCCAAACTGGCGCCGGAAGCCATGCTGGCGGCGATCTTCCGCCCTTCGGAGGGCATCAGCTTCGGATATGAAGGCTGGGAATTAAAAATGAAAGATGGATCAAAACAATATGGGATTATCCAAAGTAAAACCGATGATATTATTGACTTAAAACTGCCCGGGGGAATCAGGCAGCAGTTAAAGGCAAAGGATGTTCAATCGATGGAAAAAATGAAGGAATCGATGATGCCCGAAGGACTGCATCAGGGACTTAGCAACCAGGAACTGGCGGATCTGATTGCTTACATGAAGGAGATGAAATGATTTCTTCGGCATCCGGATAATTGGCTGGATTATAAGATCCTGAATTTTATTTCCCGCTAAGATTGATTAGTAAGCAAAGAAATAAAGGAACAGCCCCTTGATTTCTTTTTTTACTTCCTTACTTTGCGGGAAACCTTTTTGTTGCTCAATCTATTAAAATCAGTTGCATTTTATGCTTACCTGCTAAATGAAACTCCTGAATTTTATTTCCCGCAAAGATTGATAAGTAAGCAAAGAAATAATGGGACAGCCTCTTGATTTCTTTTCTTACTTCCTTACTTTGCAGGAAACCTTTTTGTTGCTCAATCTTTTAAAATCCGGTGCAATTTATACTTACCTGCTAAATGAAACTGTCAGTCGAAAATCTGCAATTATCGCTCGTATTTCCAGTTCCGTCCTTTTCCTTCCGAAATCCATTCCAGAGCGGTTGCTATCCGTTTATCACGCGTAAGATCGGTTTTTGCATCTGCAATCCATTCAATGTATTCCTTCCGGAATGATGGACTCGCCTTTTCGAACACCTGATTTGCTTTCGCATCAGCGTCCAGCGCCTTCTTAAATGCATCCGGAATGGAAACAGCCAGTCTATTTGTATCGATCTTCTTTTTCGGCATTTTGATCTCCTCTTCATTCAAACGCATAGCCTCTTTTATATAGCTGATCAAAACACTATCGGCAGGCAGATCCTGCATGGTGGATATCCGGTCGAAATGATCTATCCCCTGTAAACCAAGACTGTTTAAAAATTGCGCGCTTTCATTGATCAGTGCTGCTTTCCAGAAACCAAATGAACAATGCTTTTTGAAAGCCGCCATATGGCATAGCATGCCCTTATATTCGAAATGCGGAAAACCCCATTTGATTGTTTCTTTAACATCCGGGCAGGCAGTATGTACTAAATTTCGCAAGTGAATCAAAATAGGTCGCGCAAATTCGCCTGCCTTTTCAATATATACGTCAACTTTTGAATCAGTAACCGCCATGGTAAGTATTTGCCTGCCAATTTACAAAATCTGCAAGGGCAAATTGTATCAGAGTTTTACAATCTTACCTGATCCGGAAATATCAGTATTGATGGATGGACTTCCCAGGTAATAAACTGTTCCGCTACCGGAGATCCGGGCGTACAAATCTTCGCTCACCTGTACCTTCACCGTTGCAGATCCGCTGGTATTTATATCGGCTGAAAGGGCTGAAATTCCAAGCAGATCAATCTCGCCACTCCCGCTCACATCTATCTGTTCTTCTTCCGCCT
>JAEZAY010000071.1 GCA_023427575.1 Bacteroidota bacterium
ATCTATTTTACGGATTCAATCCGGGAAAAGGGCAAGATTGTATACCTGGATCCACACGGGGAAGCCCATATCATAGCCCGGAATCTTGATTATCCAAACGGGATCAGTGTTTCGCCCGATAAAAAGCAGCTTTACATTGCCGAAAGTTACCGGAACCGGATCATTGTAATCCGGCTGAGTTCGCCGGGAATCGCGGAAGGCGAACCGGAATGCTTTGCTGAACTGCCATTCCACTCATCCGGCAACCCGCTGCAAAATCTTCCCGACGGGATTGCATTTGACGCTGAAGGAAATCTGTATGTGGCGCATTACGGGATGCAGGCCATACAGGTATTGAATAAAAATGGCGGATTGATCGGTTCAATCGAAATGCCGTTTCCGCTGGTCAGCAATGTATTTATTAATGATAATACTTTGATTGCAACCGGCGGTTTTAATGAACCAGGCCCGGGTGGATTGTTCACCACAACAATTTAATCTGATGAAGATTTTTTGCCGATACGCATTTGTTTTGCTGATTTCAATACTTATGAAGATGAATAGTCTAATGGCCCAGCCTGAACTGAAATGGAATTCCTTTCCCTCACTGCCCGATGCCCGGGGTTTTGCCGGCATGTTCACGGGCATCAGTCACGGATCCCTGTTTTGTATGGGCGGCGCCAATTTTCCCGACAAATATCCATGGGAAGGCGGGACCAAAAATTGGGATTCAAAAATCTTTAAGCTTGATCCAGGAGGTGAATGGCAGAAGCTGGATCAGTCATTACCATCCCCGCTGGGATACGGCGTTTCAGTTTCCTATAAAAATAAGATCTACATTATAGGCGGAAGTAACGCTGACGGGCATACGAATAATGCTTTTTCCCTCGAATGGAAGAATGAAAAACTGGAAATGGAGGCAATGCCCGCAATTCCATACCCCCTGGCGAATATGACCGGGGCCCTCGTGAACAGTCTTATTATTATCGCCGGGGGATCAACAAGTCCCACAGGACCGCCAACCAGTTATTGCCTTGGTTTTGATTTGGAAGATCCGGCCAAAGGCTGGTTTAAGCTACCATCCTGGCCCGGCCCGGAAAGAACTCTTCCCGTTTCAGCCGTAACGCAGGGAAAGTTTTACTTGTTCAGCGGTGAAAAAACAGGCCTGAACGCGGCCAATGAAAAGTACCGGTACATATTGCAGGACGCCTATGTATTCAGCCCGGAAAAGAAAAAGCGTAAGTGGACGGGAAGCTGGAAAAAACTGGCGCCGGTACCAGCCGGAGCTTCCGCTGCAGGTAATCCCCTGCCTGTTTTGCCCAATGGATCAATTCTAATTGGGGGAGGAGTGGACGTAATAACCGCCCTCCATACCGATCCGACTACGCATCCCGGCATTACCAGGAATATCCAGGTGTATAATCCCGGGAATGATTCCTGGCAAATTTTTAAAAATAAAACCTCCGTCGAATCGAGGGTAACCCTTCCCGTTATATTCTGGCAGAAACAGTGGCTGTACATAAGCGGCGAAGTGAAGCCGGGGATCCGGACCAACACCATTCTGGCTCTTGAGAATAAATAAAAGCAGCTAAGAAAAATATTTAATATCTGCTTTGTTGATTTACACCATGCAGATCAAAAAAATAATTCAGTTATGTTTCGACTTGATTCAAAAATAGCCATCGTTACCGGTGGCGCCGGCTTGTATGGAAAGCCCATTTCAACGGCATTGGCCGAAGCTGGAGCCACTGTTATTATCGCTTCGAGGGATGAAAAAAAATGCCGGGATTTTGCTGCAGAACTGGAAGCGAAAAATTTTTCTGCAGAAGGCGCCTACCTTGATCTGTCCAGTGAAAGTTCAATCAATGATTTTACAAAAAACATTATCGCAAAATATCAGCGTATTGATGTTTTGATCAACAATGCGGTATCGAGGGCCGGATTTAAAAACCTGGCTGAATTAACAAAGGATGACTGGGAGAAAGCGCAGATGATCAATTCAACCGGGTTGGTTCTGATTACAAAGGCGGTATTACAACAGATGTGCGTCCAAAACTCCGGTAATATCATTAATATCGGTTCGATACAGGGCACAGTGGGTCCGCATTTCCCGGTTTATGCCGATACCGGAATGACCAGTCCTGTAAATTATACCTACGATAAATGGGCGATGGTTGGTTTTACCAAGTGGATTGCCAATTTTTACGGAAAGTACAATATCCGGGCGAATTGCATCAGTCCCTGTGGTTACGGACCGGGAGTAAGCGAAACCTATGGCGATAACGAGTTTGTGCAAAATTACAAACGCTTAACGCCACTGGGCCGCTTTGCAAATGATGAGGACATTAAAGGACCGGTTGTTTTTCTCGCATCGGAAGCGGCCGCTTATGTAACGGGTCATAATTTGCTGGTAGACGGCGGCTGGACAAGCTGGTAATTCATTCCTTTTTTAAGATCTGCATACAGTACCACTCCTGGCGGGGCAAATGAAAAGGCCCTTTAAACAGGTTTCCCTTTGCTGTTTGCGAAATGCTGCCATCGCGGTGCAGATATCCATACCATTCTCCATATTCCTTATCAAAAAATTTCGAATAGGAATATTCATGAATCATTTTATGCCATTCGGCGTATTTGGAATTTCCCGTGATCAGGTAGGCCAGTAATGTGGCGATGATCGTTTCATTTTGTGGCCACCAGAATTTCATATCGTGCCAATATTCCTGTACGGGTTTATTATACAGATCCCTGAAATATAAAATTCCGCCATGCTCTTTGTCCCATCCTCTTTCCCACATGTAATCAAGCATCTTACAACCAAGCTCGGTCAGTTCAGGATCATTGTTTCGGTACCTGGCTTCATGAAGGATGAACCAGGCGCCTTCGATGGCATGGCCCGGATTCAGGGTTCGCCCATCAATATGATCGATAATGCTTCCATCCGGGGCTACCTGTTCCATAACCACTTTCAGATCGTGTTTTACAAAGAATGTTTTGATTTCTCCGATCCATTTACTGATCCATTCATCACAACGTTCATCGCCGATGGTTTCCCGAAGTTGCTGGGCGGTATTGGTCATGATCATGGGAACGCCAATTCCTTTCGAGGGCCGGGTGCCGGTGAACTTTGGCTGAAGTTTTTTTTCGCCCTGCGCGTAAGCGATGCAATCACCAAAGATCTTTCTGGCCCTGTCGGCAGCATTTTGATCTCCACTTGCTTTTGCATAGGCGGCAAAAGCAATTACTGCAAACGTTTCAGAAAAAAAATACCTTCTTTTCCGGATGGGTTTTCCATCGCGGGTAACATGAAAAAACATTTGGCCATCGGTATCAAAACAGTGTTTATTCAGGAACTCGTATCCAAGCCGCGCGCCTTCCAGCCATTCGGCTTTTTGTTCAACCGTATTGTAAAGCGTAGCTAAAAGCCAGGTGGCCCGGCCCTGGATCCAGACCGCTTTATCATCGTCGAGCAGATCGCCGTTGCGTTCACGCATCAACAGGAACCCACCGTTTTCCAGATCGTAGGATCGCGGAAACCAGAATGGGACCGTGCTGTTTAAAAGCTGATCCGCATAAAATTTATACAAATCGCGGAGCTCGTTATCTGAATAAGCCATAACTATTCAATCTTCATTTTAAAGGTAGATGCAGGCAAACTTTCACTGTTCTCGAGATTCGCGCGCGTAAAAGGCGCCCATGCATATCGGATTTCAACGGCAGTTTCTGTTTCAGGTATTTCAACAAGAACTTTTTTTCCTTTCAGCGACGCTGGAACGTTTTTCATTATCCCTTTTTCGTTAATGTAGCTAAATCCGGTCAGGGGTTCATTATTACGGGTTTGTAATCCCTTGCCGGCGTACTCAAAAGAAAGCAGGATCTTACTCTTGTCACGAATAGCTTTAACGGGTACCGGCCCATAGGGTAGAATCTTTTTCATGCCATAACTAAAATGGAGTGCAGCCCTTGCCAGCCTTTCACCCAGTTCCATTTTATGTTTGGGATGAACATCCAGCGAGTCGCCCAGATCGGAGCTAACCACCATTCCTGTTGCCGGAATCTTCTTTAACAGTTCTGCCTGCGAATACCTGAAATAGGGCCAGGAAGGGCGGTTTAAAGAAGAAAGCTGCACATAATAAAAAGGAAGTTCATAACCCCATTGTTTGCGCCAGCTTTTAACCAGTGCTTTAAAGGCGAATTCATGCAGCTCCGGATTATGGGCATTGCTTTCGCCCTGGTACCAGATCACCCCTTTTACCGGAAATTTTGTTAGCGGTTGGATCCCCGCTTCAAAATTGTAAGCAGGTTCATATGGATGACGCTGAATTTTAGCGCTGCTGTTCTTAATGTTCAGGCTCGCTCTTTCGCGAACCCAGGGCTGGAAAAAGTCCGATTTGATCCAGTCTCTAAGTACGTTCACCAATACCGGATCATGCTCCAGTGTAAACCGGTCGATCCAGGATTCCGTGGTAGAACCCCCAACGGAAACATGGATAAGTCCCACGGGTACGCCTAACCGATTCTGTAAAGCCTGGCCGAAAAAATAGGCCAGCGCGGAAAACTGCCCGGCATTGGTTGAATCGCATTTAGTCCAGCTTCCATCAAAATACCGGAGCCCGTTTATTTTGTGCATGGTTAACGAATCCCAGGCGAAATTTCCGGTTTCAGCAATCGGAACCCTGTTTAGAAGCCGGAGCCTGTCACTGTTCTGGGCTCTTAAATTTTCCGTATCAGGTTTTACCGCCGCATTCAGGGTAAAGGCCATGTTCGACTGACCGGAGCAGATCCATACTTCGCCGATCAGAAGATCATCCAGTTGAATATGGGCAGCCGCACTGGTAAAGCTTGCTGTGTAGGGTCCCCCCGCCGGCATTGCCGGAAATTCGGCTACCCATTGTCCATCCGGTCCTGCAACTACATTTTCTATCAACTTTTCAAATTTCACTTCGATCTTTTCGTTTGCATTTGCCGTTCCATAAAACCGGATAGGCAGTCCGCGCTGCAATACCATTTGCGATGAAAAAACATCGTTCAGTTTCAGGCCTCCATAATCGCCACTGATAACATTGTACACTTTTTCAGCAAGAATGGCCGAGCCTGCTTCAATGGGATGTACGGCATCGGGCAGCAGATCGTAACGGGAATACAGCGGCGTATGAAAATCAATCAAACCGGTATTATTCGCCGCCGCAATTGCGGGAATCTTTTCCTGGATCAGCCAGTACCAGTCACGCGTACCCGAAAGAAAACGGCGGTGGGAAGAAAAGATCGGCGTTAGCCGGCTGATATAAATGCGGGCTTTGGGATTTACGGAACGGAATGTATCGATCAGCCAGTTATAATCGGCTTCAAAATTATCCCTGTAATCAGGCCAGTTTCTTGGATCGGTATCGTTCAATCCAAGGTGGATGATAACAATATCAGCCCTGAACCGGATGGCATTGGCAAAAGCCTCGGTTTTGTAATAGGGATTATGTCCTTTGCGAAGCAGTGTAGCTCCGCTATGGCCGAAATTTCCAACCTGGTATTCTTTACCAAGCAGGTTCTGAAGAAGAGCTGGATAACTGGTTTTTGAAGGATCAGCATGACCGGCTCCGTAGGTAACCGAATTTCCAACGCAGGCGATTTTATGCTGTGCGTTCAGAACCTGGCAATTCAAAACGATCAAGCCAATAATGATTACTGATAAACGCAAAATGGAATCTTCAATAATTATTTAATGATCTCCTTCACCGGGATCCGGATAAAATATAAATCACGGATTCCTTCGTATAACAGGCCGATGGTATTTTCGTCTATCCGGGTTAGTGCCGAATAACCATAAAGCGGGTTCTCATCAATTAAAAGGCTGTATTTATCGGGCCATGTTTCCCCCAGATCGGGGCTTGCCTTCACCGTCATATCAACCCGGGCTCTTTGTGAATTCACATTGCTGAAGAAAACCCAGCCGCCCGATTTTCCTTTTACAGTTACCGGTGCTTTTATTATGC
>JAEZAY010000141.1 GCA_023427575.1 Bacteroidota bacterium
GGGGTGAAAATTGTTCTCCGGCATCTGGAACAGGAGGCGAAAAACTGGGTGAACGGGTAGAAAGCGCGATTCAATAAGTGGGTTAATTCCTGGCCAACCAGGGTGGCGAATTTCGCTGAAATCACAATGAGCGCCCTTTTCTGTAAATTTGCGTGGGCCGGAATCGGTTCGGTTTCGGGTGCTGATCCCCGGAAGCTTTTCAACATTTTAATTCCGCATCTTGTATTACCTGGTTTACGGTTTCCTGTACGTTTTATCGCTGCTGCCGCTTCGGATTCTTTATTTTATTTCAGATGGGATCTATCTCCTTCTGTATTATGTAATCGGGTACCGGAAAAAAGTGGTTAAAAACAACCTGCAGATTGCATTTCCGGAAAAAACAGTGGAGGAACGGCTGCGGATTGAAAAACAGTTTTACCGGAATTTCGTGGATAATTTTATTGAAACCCTGAAATTGTTTTCGGGAAAAGAAAAGTTTGCGCATAAGCATTTTCATACCGATCCGGCCCTGATGCAGGAAATTTATGCGAGGGGACTGAAATGCCAGTTCCATCTGGGCCATAATTTCAACTGGGAGCTGGCCAATATTGCCGTTTCGGCCATAAGCCCCTTTGTTTTTTTAGGAGTTTATATGCCGATTAAGAACAAGGTGTTTGATCGCATATTCCGAAAAATGAGAAGTTCGGTAGGAACGGTTCTGCTTCCCGCCACCGACATGAAAGCGGCCATGATCCCCTACCGAAATACCCAGTATTTATTGGGACTGGTGGCCGACCAGGTTCCCGGAGATGTTTCCCGCGCTTACTGGATGAATTTTTTTGGAAAAGCAACTCCTTTCGCCCGCGGACCGGAGCGGGGGGCCAGAGCGGCCAACCTGGCGGTGGTATTTGCGCAAATCTATAAAACGAAAAGAGGGCAATATCATCTGCAGTATGAGCTTTGCACCGATCAGCCCGCCGGAATGGAACCCGGAGAACTTACCTATCAGTACGTAAAATATTTAGAAAAAGGGCTGCGGGAACATCCCGAAATGTGGCTCTGGAGCCACCGGCGCTGGAAAAAGGACTGGAAAGAAGAGTACCGCGATTTATGGATCGATTCGGAAGAACCGAAATAACCGTCCTGGTTGAATTACCCGGACACCCAAAATTTCAATACAATCCTTTCGCGGTTAAGCCAGACAATTCCAGGAAATGAACTTATCAGCTAAGGCCCAGTTCTTACCATTTAATTTAACACCCGGTTTTCCTTTACCTGCCTGATCCGGGTTTCTTCTTTGATTTTCTCCCAGCCGCCCACCAGATTGCGGATATTGTGAATGCCCTGGCGTTTCAGCAGCGAGGAAGCGATCACGCTGCGATAACCGCTGGCACAATGCACATATACATTCTCATCGTCTTCAATATCGGCCATACTGGCCGGGTCTACCAGGTCGTTCAGCGGAATGTTTACGGCGCCTTCCACATGGCCATCGCCATATTCGGTTTCCCGGCGTACATCCAGCACCACCAGCTTATCATCAAAAGGCAGATCCATTGCCAGTTCATCCGCCTCCACGTTTATGATCAGATCAATTGGCGCCCCGGAATTTTGCCAGGCTTCAAATCCGCCTTCCAGGTAGCCCTTAAAATTGCTGAATCCCACCCGGGCAAGCCGGATTACCGTTTCCTTTTCCCTGCCGGCTTCTGTTACTAATAGCAGCGACTGACTGAAGGGAAGCAAACTTCCGGCCCATTCGGCAAATCGTCCTTCCAGACCAATACTCACCGATCCGGGAACAAAACCATCGGTAAATACGGTGGCCGGACGGGTATCTAAAACGATCACGCCATCTTCCGCTGCGATTCTTTTGAAAACTTCAACAGGCAGGGGTTGAACGGCTTTTTCCAGGATCGCGTCCAGCGGATCGTATCCTTCCTTATTTATGCGCGCGTTAATGGGAAAATACAGTGGCGGCTCATCGAGACCCGTTGTGACCGCCTTGATGAAATCTTCTTTCGACTGCGGTTTCAGCGCATAATTGCTTTGTTTTTGTTCCCCGATGGTGCTGTCTTTTTCCGGACCCAGGTTTTTACCACAACTGCTTCCAGGCCCATGAGCCGGGTAAACAATAACATGATCGGGAAGCGTTAGGATTTTGTTTTGAAGGCTATCGTATAAGATCCCCGCCAGCTCCCGGCTACTCAGATCGCCGCTGCTCAGGTCCGGACGACCCACATCACCTACAAAAAGGGTATCGCCGGTAAAAATCGCATAATCATTCCCGTTTTCATCTTTCAGCAGATAAGAAGTAGACTCCAGCGTATGGCCGGGTGTATGCAGGGCCTTTATTTGCAATTTTCCCACTGTAAATATTTCGCCATCAATGGCCCGGTGGATTCCAAACCGGGTTTCCGTTTCGGGCCCGAATACGATTGGAGCACCCGTAGCCTTTTGCAGGTCCAGGTGACCGCTCACAAAATCGGCATGGAAATGCGTTTCAAAGATATATTTGATAATTGCCTTCCGTTCGGCGGCGAGGCTGAGGTATATGTCGATATCGCGGAGCGGGTCAATCACTACAGCCTCCCCTTCACTTTCAATAAAATAGGCGGCCTCACTCAGGCAATTCGTGTACAATTGCTTTATATACATAGATTCCATTTGCGCGAAGTTACGAAATCAGCGGGGAGGGCGAATGGCGGAAAAATACCGGCTTTCGATTAATTGGGGCAAAAGAAAACCCGTTCAGGGGGCAGAAGATACCCGCTGGAAATTCATTTCCGGAAACTCTGAAGTATTGTTCTGATACTATTGGTGCCCGGTTAATAATTTTCCACTCACCCGAAACCTTTATCAATAGTAAGTTAGGAGCAGTCATTGTAAATGACCCCTTCCACTTTTTTTTAGAAAAAAAGTGGAGCAAAAAAATCGGGCTCCGGAATAAATCCTAAAAATTGAAACTCCCGGCTAAATAAAAACAA
>JAEZAY010000191.1 GCA_023427575.1 Bacteroidota bacterium
GATCTGGATATTGAAAAAATCCGTCCTGAATATCGAGGTCAATATTATAAGCCGGCAATTGTTCCCCTGTCATAGTTCCCTTTATAAATCCATTAAAAATGGCTTTGCCACTGGTTTTGATGCTGGCAAAATCTTTTTGATAAATGGTTGGGATCAGGGAAAGAATGTTTTTGAAATCGGTGGACGGCGCATTAAATTCGATATCCATATTATAGGTGCTATCGTTAACGAGCTGGAAAAAACCGCTGCTATTCAGGCGAAGATCGTTTACCAATACTTCTTCCGTTTTAAAAGAGTATTTATCTGTGGTATTGTCTACTCCAATATCCGTATTCAGTGTGATGGACGCATTGGATAGGTAAGGAATACCGCCATAATTAAAACTAACCGATTCTGCACGGGTTTTGGTAACAAGATTAAAAACCTCGGCGGTAAAATCGCCACTGCCGGAATGATCGAGATTGAAAATTTCCGCTCCCATGTTGGAAGTTGAATCAGAATAGCGGATATAGGCGTCATTGATCTCATAATGCTTCAGCTGCATGGCAAAGGGTTCTGATGTGTCGGATGATACCTCACTGGAATCCGGTTTCATTATATCCCAGTTCGCGCGACCATCCTTCGCTACAATCGCATTCAGCCGGGGCTGGTCAACGGTTACCGAATAAATTTCCATATTCGAACCACGAATCACGCTCATCAGGTTTAAAGCCACATCAATGTTTTTTGCGCTGACCAGGGTATCCCTGCTAAATCCTTCTATTCCGGTTACCTGAAGATCTTCGAGTTTCAGACTTATTCGCGGAAAGCGCCGGAATAGCGATAGGGAAGCGTCGGAAAAATCAGCCTTTGCATTGATGGTCTTATTTATTTCAGACTTTACCAAAGCAATGATCTTTCCTTTAAAAAGAAAAGGAGTGATGAAGAGGAGAATCAAAATAATTCCAAGGCTAATGGCCAAAATCTTTGCTATCTTTTTCAACATAATTTCATTTTTAAGATCATAGGATATGGTAAATGAACTAACGCAGTCTTGGATGCAGCATTGTTTGCCGCGACGCGCTTTTGCTGATTTTGCTCAAATACGCTGCAAATTTATGAAAACGGGAGCCTTCTTGCTGTTATTGAATTTATATGCTTTTCCATTACTGGCGCAGGAAGTGAAACCAATCCGGGCCGGGGAACTGAAGGCGTTTATAGATAGCAGTACGGGCCCCACCATAGTGAATTTCTGGGCTACCTGGTGCGCACCCTGCCTGGAAGAAATTCCGCATTTTAATGAACTGCAGCGCCTGTATCCGGGCAGGCTACAGCTGATATTTGTTAGTATGGATTTCAGAAGATCATACCCGGCCCTTTTAAATGCTTTTGTTAAAAAGAATGAATTAAAGGGTCAATTGTACTGGCTGGATGAAACCGATGCCGATTATTTTTGCCCGGTTATTGACAGCAGCTGGAGCGGCGCCATACCTGCTACCATCTTTATAAATAATACCACAAAGAACCGAAGGTTTATGGAAAAACAATTAAGCCCCGAGGAAATTAACCGCGAGGCTGAAAAAATAATGCAAAGGAATAAGACCAGCACCGGCTTTATAAATTCTCCGCTTTAACCCAGGCGTTTGATGCCGCAGCCAACACTTTTGGTTTTTTGAACAGATACATTTTTACCCTGTACAGATTCATTGATCGCTTCTTTTAGATGAACCCGTTTAACTGAGCCGGCATCCTGGGGACTGTCATCAATGGCGCCATGATATATCAGTTTTCCATCCTTATTGAATAGAAAACATTCAGGCGTTCTGGTTGCCCCGAAAGCATCTGCCAGCACATGATTTTTATCTTCGGCATAATACCAGTTATAACCCTGGGCCTTCGCATAACTTTTCATGCTTTCCAGTGATTCGGAATTCGCCCGACTGGCTTCATTGGAATTCAGGACTACCACGCCAATATTATTCTTTTTAGCATAAGCGCAAATTTCTTTAGCCCTGCTTTGGTTTTCAATTACAACCGGGCAGGTATTGCAACTAAACATAACCAGCAATCCGTTTTTCCCCGCCGCAGATTCAAGCGTTATTTCATTACCGGAAACATCTTTTAGTTTTATATCGGCCTTAGGCAGATCCGCCCCGATCGCCAGCGGCTCAGTCTTCGGTACAAAAGCGAAAAGCAAGGCGAATGGAATGAAAAACAAAAGCTTTTTCATAATGTTGGTTTTATATGAAAAATGGAAGATTAGTAATAGAAAATGTACGAATTTATCGGCTTATTCGGCTGCTTTTTTTTCATGTAATTGTCTTTCATCTGCCAATGCCTTCAGGGAATGAATGCTTACATTCAGTTCATAACCGATCAGTAAGATCATGGAGCTGATGTAAATCAGGAGCATAATGATCAGAATGGTTCCGATCGACCCGTACACTTTATTGTAGGAACCAAAATTATTCACCCAAAAAGAAAAAAGAAAAAAAGCGACCACGATCAGAAAGGTAGCCAGAATGGTTCCCGGCGATGCCAGCTTCCAGCGTTTGCTGATGGCCGGAGCGTATTTATAAATAAAACCGATTGTGTAAAATACAAGCGCAAAAATAATCACCCAGCGGGTGGAATCGATGATCCAGATGATCAGGCGGCTTTTAATATCAAGCCAGTCCATCAGCCAGCGGAATAAATTGCCCTGCGTAATCAGCAGTACATTCGTTACAATAAACAGCAGAATCAAAATGGTGGTAAGCCGGATGGCAACCCAACGTTCATGTATAAACGATCTTTTGTTATATTGGATAAGAGAACGGTTAAAGGATCGCATGATCTGCATTACCGCATTGGATGCGTAAAATACGGCCAGGATGAAACCGAGTGAGAGCAAACCCGATCGCGGCGTTTCCAGAAAATCGTTTAAAAACTCACTCACTACCATATAGGTATTTTCATTCGGAGCGAAGGTTCGGGTAAGGATCAGCAGTTCTCCGGTGATCTGGGTTGAGATAGGGAAGAAGGGAATCAGGGTGAATAAAAAAATGGCTCCTGCAGGAATTGACATTATAAAGTTGAATGAAATGGCCGCCGCGCGGTCGCTGACACCCACTTTTTTCACCTGGCTAAAGAAAAATACGACTACATCATACAGGGGCACTTTATCGAATCCGGGAAGAATGATCCGTTTGCTTTGCAGAATCAGGAACTGCACCGGTTTTAATTCAAGAATATAATTTTCCAGTTTCGACATTATCCTGAAATATTTCCGTTTTAACCGTCCTATTTACCCAGGTCTTCCGCAGCTTTTTCCTGCCTTCTTTTCTGCAATTCATTCAGTGCTTTCTGATACTCGCGGGCATACTTCATGTGATCGCTGTAATTTTCTGTAAATACATGCCGTTTCGAAAAATCACTGCTTGCCACAAAGTAGAGATAATTTGTCTGAGGCGAATTCAGCACCTTATCAAGCGTGATCAGCGATGGCGTACAGATAGGACC
>JAEZAY010000213.1 GCA_023427575.1 Bacteroidota bacterium
GAAGGGGTCATTTACAATGACTGCTCCTAATTCACTATTGATAATGGTTTCGGCTGAATGGAAAATTATTAACCGGACACCAATGATGTGCAAATGCACAAATTCAAAACGGAGGGCGTGGAAATAGTAAAAACAGTTGTTACCACAGGCTTTCCAACGGCGCAAATCGTTAATAGATGATAAAAACATCTTTTATTAAATTTCCGGACTTATCTTTGCGGGCAGTATATGTTTTCAAAAACCTGTGAATATGCTATCCGTGCGTTGATCTTAATTGCACACAATTCAGGTAAGGGCCGGAAAGTGGGTGTAAAGGAAATAGCGGCGGGCATTGATGCGCCGGAGTATTTTATTGCCAAGATCCTGAATGATCTGGTGCGAAAAAATCTGCTGCAATCAATAAAAGGGCCATCGGGGGGTTTTTATCTGGATAAAGAATCGCTTCGAAATTCTCTTGCTGATATTGTACGCGCGGTTGATGGCGACAAGCTCTTTAGCGGCTGCGGAATGGGGCTGGATTATTGTTCAGCAAAGAAGCCCTGTCCCTTGCACAATGATTTTAAAAAGATGCGCGATCAGCTATCGGCTATTCTGAGAAAATCGATTCTGGGGCAGATTAAAGGCCAACTCGATCTTGACAATGTATTTATAAAACAGCGATGATTGAAACTAAAAGCATGACAGTCAAAAAAGATATTCGGTCATTGGAGGATGTAAAAGACCTCGTAAACAACTTTTATGATAAAGTAAGAGCCGATGAATCTCTGGGGCCCATTTTCAATGAGCGCATTGGTGAACGCTGGCCTGAACATCTGGAAAAAATGTACACCTTCTGGCAAACCGTTCTTTTGGGTGAACATACCTATTACGGCAGTCCTTTTCCCCCTCACGCGAATCTTCCCGTGGATCACTCGCATTTTCACCAGTGGATGACTTTATTTAAACAAACCATTGATGAATTGTTTGAAGGTGATAAGGCGAGGGAAGCAGTCTGGCGGGCGGATAAGATGGCAGAGATGTTTGAAATGAAAATTGAACATTTCCGGAAACAGCGATTTAAACCGCTGATCTGAGAATTAAAAATGCGACCATGGCAAAGAATCCATCGGGATCGGTCTGGACCATCGGACATTCCAATCGAAGTATAGAAGCATTCTTAAATTTGCTGCAGCATTATAAAATAAAAGCGGTTGTTGATGTCCGTCAGTTTCCAGGATCGCGGAAATATCCTCATTTCAATAAAGAGAATTTAAGCATTACTCTTTCCGAAAACAATCTTCAGTACATCCATCTTCTGGAACTTGGCGGCCGCCGGAAACCAAATCCCGATTCACCATATACGAGCTGGCGTCATCCTGCTTTTCGCTCTTATGCCGACTACATGGATACGGATGCATTCAGTGAAGGCATTGATATGCTTGAAAAAATCGCCCTTCAGCAGGAAACGGCTTATATGTGTTCCGAAGCTGTTTGGTGGAGCTGTCATCGCTCAATGATTTCCGACTACCTGAAAGTTCGGGGATGGGAAGTAAACCATATCTTATCGCCCACAAAAGCGGAACTCCATCCATACACCAGTCCCGCCCGAATAATCGATGGAAAGCTTAGCTATCTGCCCGGGTAACAGTATCTCGTTTGAGTAAATACATCGTGTTGCTTCAAAAAAATTGAACGAACCTTTGCAGATGAAAATAAAACTGGTTGATACCCATGCGCATTTGTATGTGAAAGAATTTGCATCGGATATCGGGATAATACTGGAGCGTGCTCAGGCTAATGGAGTGGAAAAAATTTACTTGCCGGCCATCGACAGCACCGAGCATTCCAATCTTTTACATTTGGCCGAGCGGTTTCCGGAAATCTGCCTGCCAATGATGGGGCTGCATCCCTGCTCAGTGAAAGAAAATTACAAAGGGGAATTAGTGATTGTGGAAAAGTTGCTTGGTGAGCATCGATTTTATGCGGTGGGAGAAATTGGCCTGGATTATTATTGGGACAAAACCTACATAGCGGAACAAAAGACTGCTTTCAGCAGGCAGATTGAAATGGCGGTATCAGCCAAATTACCGATTGCAATTCACTCGCGACAATCTACCAGCGATTGCATAGAAATCGTAAAGCAATATCAGGACGGAAATCTAAAAGGAGTTTTCCATTGTTTTTCCGGAACCGAGGCAGAAGCCCGGCAAATCGTTGACCTGGGATTTTATTTGGGAATCGGGGGGGTGATCACCTATAAAAATGCCGGTTTGGCGGAAATCCTGGTAAATATTCCGGTGGAAAATCTGGTGCTTGAAACGGATTCCCCCTATCTGAGCCCGGTTCCTTACCGGGGAAAACGCAATGAGAGCAGTTACCTGGGACATATTTTAGACAAGCTTTCAGCCGTAAAAGGAATGGATAAGAGCGGGATGGCAGCCATAACCACCCAAAATGCCGAAAAATTATTCGGTCGCTAAGCATTCATATTGTATTTTTGCCACCCTGAAAAATCAGGCAATGGAGACTTGTCCGAGTGGTTGAAGGAGCACGCCTGGAAAGTGTGTATACTCGAAAGGGTATCGAGGGTTCGAATCCCTCAGTCTCCGCTGATGGGGACAAACAAGGAAAATCTTCGTTTGTCCCCTTTTTATTTTCCCCTCAATACTTTGCTGCTTCTGCAATTAAAACAGAAAGTAAATTAGCCTTCCCGGTTCGAATGACTCATTTTTCCGGGAATAGATGATTCCTTCGGTAAAGAGGTAAAGACGAGTTTTTGCAGGTTTCTTTTTCGCTCACAGACCGAACTGGCAACAGAAAGCGGTGTTAGCCGGGAGATTATCGGCAGTATGAAAGAGGGGAATCATTGCCCTCTATTGAAGTGGCCAAAAAAATTGCTGATGCCCTGGAAGTGAGTCTGGATTTTCTGGTAGGGAACTCTAAACAGACTGCCCTGGATAAACAAACATTAAGGTTAATACATGACATCAAAGAACTCGAACCGGCCGTAAAAGATAAAC
>JAEZAY010000399.1 GCA_023427575.1 Bacteroidota bacterium
ATCACATTCTCACCGCCCTCCGTTTCAATTTCCGAACTGATTGCATGATTGCAAAAAATCCGAAAGACTTATCTTCGGATTTTAAGCCCTGAATATGGATGAAAAAACGGCCCCTCTGATAACCAACGACGCGGTGGTTCTTGGTATTCTTCTGCTGATTCTTGCCGCAGTATTTTATACTTCCGGATTAAAAAACAAGGGCTGGATCCGCTTTTACTCCTTCGTACCTACCGTGTTGCTCTGTTACTTTGTTCCGGCATTGCTTAATACCTTTAATATCATTTCGGGTACCGAGTCGAAACTATATATGGTGGCTTCGCGCTATTTTCTGCCGGCGAGCCTGATCTTATTTACCATTGGGGTTGATTTAAATGCGCTGCGAAGGCTGGGCGGAAAATCCATTATTATGTTTTTTGCCGGAACCGCCGGAGTAATGATTGGTGGACCGCTGGCATTTTTGCTGATTGGCTCCATCTTCCCCGATATACTCATGTTTGGCGATGAGGAAGTATGGAGAGGGCTGGCAACGATTTCCGGAAGCTGGATCGGCGGTGGCGCCAACCAGGCGGCCCTGCTGGAAGTATTTGGAGCCAGCAAAACCTTATTTGCCCAAATGATCGCGGTGGATGTACTGGTTGCTAACTTATGGATGGGCTTGCTTTTGTATTCTTCGCAGCATAATGCAAAAATTAATAAATGGCTGAAAGCTGATACCAGCGCCATTACTGCGCTGGAACAAAAGATGGAAGAAATTCAGAATGAGAAAGGCGGAAGAAAAACGGGCACAAGAGAATGGATGATTATTTTGGGCGTAGCTTTTAGTCTGACCGGAATTTCGCATTTTGGCGCTGATCTGATCGCGCCCTATCTGGCTGCTAATTATCCGCAGCTGGAGCAATATTCTCTCACCAGCGGCTTCTTCTGGCTGGTAGTGATCGCAACCACATTAGGATTATTCGCTTCTTTTACCAGAGTACGGAAACTGGAAACACTGGGAGCCTCCAATTTCGCCTCCATATTTTTGTATTTCCTGGTAGCCACCATTGGGATGAGTATGGATCTGAAGGCGCTGCTCGACAGTCCCAAGCTTTTCCTGGTCGGAATTATCTGGATCTCTATCCATGCAGCCATCATTATTCTGGTAGCAAGAATCATCCGGGCGCCCCTGTTTTTTCTGGCAGTGGGCAGCCAGGCAAATATTGGCGGCGCGGCTTCGGCGCCTATCGTAGCGGTTGCCTTTAATAAATACCTGGCGCCGGTTGGGGTACTTTTGGCGGTACTGGGATATGCTGTCGGCACTTATGCCGGATATCTTACCGGACTAAGCCTGCAGTATATTTCCAATTTTTTACGGGGGATCTGAATCTACAGGAGCCCGCCGTTTGTAAAATAACGGGAACAGATAGCTGAAGATTTAGCTTATTTTCAGTAAAAAATTTTATGTATAGAATTCTTTGCTTTAGCATTCTGTTATTTTCTTCCTTTTCCCTGTCGGCACAAAGCAGTCTGGAAATTAAGAAAGGCACTGCACTCAGCTACCTGCTTTATACCCAGGGCCAGCAAATTCCAATGTATATTTCGGTAGACTCACTGAGTGAAGACCTGGTTGAACTGGGATGGATGATCGACGGCCTTGGATCAGGCGTATGGAAAATTACGCGCCCCGCTCTGGAAAACAGCGTAAAGGGCTGGTGGGACAGTCCTTCGGATGGAATTGAACAGGAGTTTTCCGGCGATCAGTCGATACTGTTGTTTTCAAAAAAACAGATTTCCGATCTGCAGGCTAATAAAAAAATTGAATATGCTGGCCGCGAGTTTTTCTTAACGCCCGTAACCGACGCTTCCCGCTTAAAACTCGATGGAAAAGAACTGAACACCCACTTTCTTCAATCTTCCGACGGATCATCTAAAATCTGGGTGCTGAAGAACCCGAATTTTCCGGCCATTGTAAAGTTTGAAGGAAACAGTTATGGCGTTGACCTGGAACTTAGCGCCGTTAAATAAGATTTATATCAAAAATCGGGATGCCCTTCGGGGCATTTTTTTTGCTCTTACACAGATAGTAAAAAACACTGCTTATGAAACTGAATCCCGAAAAATACCTCCGGTACATCCTGTTGCCGGGTATGCCCTCCGGCAACCGAACCCGGAATATTCTTCATACAAATCCAACCATTATCCCGGTGCGTGAAGAGGCGGTAGAATCGGTGATCACGGTTTATGATTATGATCTTGAATCTTTGAATGAATACCGGTTTTCCGGTATCGAGGAAACTTTTCCTTTCGTTAACAACAAAAACCGGATCACCTGGATCAATATAGACGGGCTTCGGAAATCGGATGTGGAAGCAATCTGTAATCAGTATAATGTTCACCGCTTATTAACGGAAGATATACTGAGTGTAAACCAACGTCCGAAAATGGATGAAATCGAAGGGGTTTTATTCTGCCTGCTGAATATGCTCTATTACAATCCGGCTCAAAAATCGGTTGAAACCGAACAGGTGAGCATCGTGCTGGGGGAAGGCTTTGTGATTTCATTCCAGGAAGATCCGAAAAGAGATGTATTTGATCCCATCCGTCAGAAACTGAAGATGCCGAAAAGCAACTTACGTCAACGTACAGCCGATTATCTCAGCTATTCACTGATCGATATAATTGTTGATAATTATTTCCTGGTAATGGAAAAACTGGGCGATGAGATTGAATTACTGGAAGAAGAAGTTATCCGGCGCAGCACCAAACAATCGCTGGCGCGAATCAACCAGTTACGGAAAGAACTGATTGTTCTTAAAAGAAATATCACTCCGGTCCGCGACCTGATTAACGGAATAATTCGCAGTGAAAGTGAATTGCTGAACGACCGGACGACCAAATATTATAAAGATGTTTATGATCATGTAGCGCAGGCCCACGACCTAAGCGAAAACTACCGCGATATTATGATGAGCATGCAGGATCTATATATCAATAATGTAAACCTGAAGATGAATGAAGTTATGAAAGTGCTTGCTATCGTAACCTGCATCCTGGCGCCCGCCACCGTAATCGGTGGAATATTTGGAATGAATTTCGACCGGATTCCCTATCTGCATCATCAATATGGCTTCTTCATTGCGGTGGCACTGATGCTGATCATACCGCTGTATATGTTACTGGTGTTTAAACGCAGGGGATGGTTCTAAACTCATTGTTGTCAGGTATAATTTTCCATTTACCTGAAACTCGTATCATTAGTAAATTAGGAGAGTCATTGTAAATGTGCCAATGTGAAAATTCAAATCCGGACAGTTATATTCTTTTGCTGTGACTTGTTTTTATTTTACGTCGTCCGTTTCATTTTGCAAATTCGCAAATCATTGGTGTCCGGTTAACAATTTCAATTTACCTGAAACCTGTATCAACAGTAAGTTGCGAGCAGTCATTGTAAATGACC
>JAEZAY010000448.1 GCA_023427575.1 Bacteroidota bacterium
CAAATAAATAGAAACTTATTACCCGGCCAGTAATGATTGGCACATTTGCACATTCCCTTATGCCGGAAGTTTCAATTTTTAGGATTTATTCCGGAGCCCGATTTTTTTACTCCACTTTTTTCTAAAAAAAAGTGGAAGTGTCATTTACAATGACGAATCCGAGTTCAATATTGATAAAGAATTCGGGTGAATGAAAATTATTACCCTGACAGCAATGGTGATCTGGTTTGAAAATAGATCTTGAATGTTTTATCCGACCGGAATTCCCTAACTACAGCTTGTTATAGTACTCCACCAGTCTCACAAGATCGCCTTCGTTTTTGAATTGAAGCCCTTCCGCTTTTATAAACGATTCAAGAGCTGATTTCTGGTCGCTGAAAAATCCGAGAATATCCTGCCGGCTGCTTTTAATGGGTATCATTCGCCCATCTTCATAGATATAAAAAACATCGGAATTGCGGATTTTCTGTTCCGTGGTTGCCGAACCATAGGGCTTAGTTTCGTTTACCTGCTTGCGATGATGTTTTAGAAGCGTTCGCTTTCCTTCCGTCATTACCTGTAAAAGCGTTCGCGCATTTATCTTACCGGTAGCAGGGTATCCATTCCGGAATACATATACAAAATCAGTGACCGTATCCGTCAGGATCAGCTCCCGCACCGGCCTTTCCAGGATATACTCGGCATCGCCCTTCAGGTAATGAATTTCATTATCGATCAGATTCAGGCGGACAGGAACAGCCCGGGCAATTTTTCCATCTTTCAGCCGGATTTCAGTACTTGCCCATCTGGTAAGCAGATAGGGGCTGCCGGAAACCAGGCGGGTAAACCTGGAATTAACGCGGGGTTCGCCGCTAACCGTGTAGAAATTATTGTGGTTGACCGCCACATTTGTGGAGTCTACATCTACCACGGTTTGTGCAGCGCAGTTCAATGCAACAATCGAGATTCCGGTGAACAAAAACGCTTTTAGTTTAGCCATAAGCCATTTTCTTTATCCCTAAAACTACAGTTTTCCGGCATTAATAAAAATGCTGCACTTCATTTGGCTTGTACGAATCCGGATTTAAAAAGGTTGAGAATGGCCGCGGGTCGCTTTTTCTTTATATTCGCGGTCTATGACACAAGAGCATTTAAAAACTATGAGGGATCGTGTTTCCGTCCTGAGGAGGTTTCTTTGACGTCGATAACAGGACCGATAAAATAAACCAGGACAGGCAATTATCCCTATCGCCCGGATTTTGGGACGACAACAAAAGGGCTACCGAAATTCTGAAAAATATTAAGCTGAATGAATACTGGCTTAAGCTTTACGAACAGGTTGTAATGGGCGTAGAGGATTTTGCCGTTTTATTCGATTTCTGGAAATCGGGTGACGCTACTGAAGAGGAAACAAAGGCGGCTTATGAACAGGCCCTGCAATGGATTGAGGAAGCGGAATTTAAAAGTACGCTGAACCAGCCTGAAGATGAATTGCCTGCCATTTTGCAGATCAATTCGGGAGCCGGAGGCACCGAAAGCCAGGACTGGGCTGAAATTCTTGCCCGTATGTATCGAATGTATGGCGAAAAACAACAGTGGAGTGTAACCGAACTCGACTGGCAGGAGGGCGATGGAGCCGGAATCAAAAGCGCTACATTACAGTTTGATGGCCCTTTTGCTTACGGATTTCTGAAAGCGGAAAGTGGAGTGCACCGGCTGGTGCGGATTTCACCTTTCGACTCCAATGCGCGCAGGCATACTTCATTTGCTTCCGTGTATGTTTACCCGCTGATTGATGATACCGTAGAAATTGAAGTTAGTCCTTCCGATGTTGAATGGGCCTTTTTCCGAAGCGGCGGATCCGGGGGGCAGAATGTAAATAAGGTAGAAACGGCAGTACGTTTAACCCATAAACCAACAGGTATAATAGTGGAATGCCAGCAGGCAAGAACCCAGGGCGAAAACCGTGAAAAGGCTATGACCATGCTGAAAAGCCGGTTGTATGAAGAGGAAATGCGCAAAAGAGAAGCGGTAAAGGATGCCGCCAATTCATCAAAGAAAAAAATAGAATGGGGTTCACAAATCCGGTCCTATGTATTTCATCCGTATAAGATGATCAAAGATCACCGTACGGAATTCGAAGTGGGAAATGTTCAGCCGGTAATGGATGGCGAACTGGATGGATTCATTAAGGCCTACCTGATGATGGAAAAAGAAATAGCGCGCGACTGATTTGCTTCAGAAATATTGTAACATTCGCTTCCTGCTAACAACAAAGTGAAGGGAATCAAAAATAATAACACATGAGTTTAGGATATTTCAGTTACCCCATACCAGTTAATGAACCGGTATTAAATTATGCACCAGGTTCGGAAGAACGTAAAACACTTGAAAAAACCCTGAAGGAATTGAAAAGCGGCAAGGCCGATATTCCGATGTATATCGGAGGAAAAGAAGTGAGAACGGGTAAGACCAGATCCATTCATCCTCCGCACGAAATAGCACATACCCTGGCGGATTTTCATGCCGGCGAAGAAAAACATGTGTTTGAAGCCATTGATGCGGCTTTAAAAGCCAGAGAGGCCTGGGCGGCAATGAACTGGGAATCGCGGGCGAATATTTTTTTGAAAGCGGCCGACCTGATTGCCACTAAATATCGTTCATACATGAACGGTACCACCATGCTTGGCCAGAGTAAAAATGCGTACCAGGCCGAAATCGACAGTGCCTGCGAACTCATCGACTTCCTGCGGTTCAACGTGCATTTCCTGAGCGAGATTTATAAGCAGCAACCTGTCAGTTCTCCGGGGGTGCATAACCGTTCGGAATACCGGCCACTGGAAGGATTTGTATTGGCCATATCGCCCTTTAATTTTACGGCAATTGGAGGCAATCTGCCTACATCTGCCGCAATGTGTGGCAATGTGGTGGTGTGGAAACCTGCCAATACGCAGATTTTTGCCGCGCAGATGTTCATGCGGATTTTGATAGAGGCTGGATTACCTGATGGCGTAATTAACCTGATTTACGTTGATGGCCCTACTTTGGGCAAGGTTTGTTTCAGTCATCGTGATTTTGCCGGCGTGCATTTCACCGGATCCACCGCTGTGTTTAATGAAATGTGGAAGACCATCGGCGCCAATATCAGCACCTACCGTTCGTATCCGCGCATTGTAGGAGAAACGGGCGGAAAGGATTTTGTTATAGCACACCGTTCCGCTGATCCCGATGTAGTAGCTACTGCTTTATTAAGAGGCGCTTTCGAATATCAGGGACAAAAATGCTCGGCGGCATCCCGGGCATATATACCTTCAAATATTAGTGAGCAGGTGAAGTCAAAACTCATTGAAGGCATCAAATCCTTCAAAATGGGAACCGTGGAAGATTTTTCCAACTTTATCAACGCGGTGATCGATGAGAAAAGTATTGATAAGATCCAGTCTTACCTGGATGGGGTGGCTGAATCCGGAGTGGCAAAGATTATTGCCGGTGGAAAAACCGACAAATCCAGGGGCTACTTTATTGAACCTACCGTCATCGAAACAAGCGATCCGAACTACGTAACAATGTGCGAAGAAATTTTCGGTCCCGTACTCAGTTTATATGTATATGACGAAACCAAATTCGAAGAAACACTTAAGCTGGTTGATAATACATCGGATTATGCACTGACGGGTTCGGTCATTTCAAAAGACAGATCGGCCATAGAACTGGCCACCGATGTTTTGCGAAATGCGGCGGGTAATTTTTACATTAATGATAAACCAACCGGCGCCGTTGTTGGCCAGCAGCCATTCGGAGGCGCAAGAGGCAGTGGAACAAATGATAAGGCTGGATCTATGGTAAACCTGTACCGGTGGTTAAGCGTGCGAACCGTTAAAGAAACTTTTAATCCGGCGGTTGATTACCGGTATCCTTTCCTGGGATAATCCGGCTCTGACAGTTGATTAAGGGTATGTGTTCCGGTACATGCCCTTTTTTAATGAATTAGATTTCCGCCGAATGAATGTTGCGGACTGAATGCTTTAATATTTCAGCTATCGACTGGAATTCCGGAACAAATTTAACTGGGATCCTTATTGAAAACAGAATCAATTAATGTTGAAATCATAGGTGTCCGGGTAAAATGTATTCCCCGGGCCTCGGAAGAAATACGTTAAGAAAATTGAAACGGACGGCAGTGATAATTAGATAAT
>JAEZAY010000484.1 GCA_023427575.1 Bacteroidota bacterium
AAAAAAGTGGAGCAAAAAAATCGGGCTCCGGAATAAATCCTAAAAATTGAAACTCCCGGCTAAATAAAAACAAGTCACAGCGAATCAATATAACCCAGCAGTGGTAGGACTTACGGGCTACAGAACACCTCCGGGCTCTGGTAACAACTGTTTTTATTTTACGCCGTCCGTTTCAATTTTCTTAACGGATTTCTTCCGAGGCCCACTGAATACATTTACCACGACTAATGTTACAGCCCCTTGTTTAAGCTTTACCATCTTATTAAGCAGTAATATGCAGCCGTTGGCGTAAATTTGCGCTCGTCTTTAATCAATTTCATAAGACGATCTCATTATGATATTACCTATTGTAGCATATGGCGCCCCCGTTTTAAGGTCGGTAGCGGAGGAAATTGATCCCGATTACCCGGGTTTGACAAAGCTGATTGAAGATATGTGGGAAACCATGTATTCCAGCAATGGAGTGGGCCTGGCCGCACCCCAGATAAACCGTAACATCCGCCTTTTTGTGGTTGACAGCGAGCAGGTTTTTGCCAATCAGGAAGAAGATGATGAAAAATATCCGGATGAACCCGGCATAAAACAGGTGTTCATCAATGCCCGGGTGCTGGACGTTGGCGGGGGCGAATGGATCTATAATGAAGGTTGTCTGAGTATTCCAAAAATTCGTGAAGATATTTCCAGGGGCCGCGATGTAACCGTGGAATACCAGGATGAAAACTTTGAAACCTTTACAAAAACATTTAGCGGGATAACCGGCAGGATAATTCTGCACGAATACGATCATATCGAAGGAAAATTATTCATCGATTACCTGAAGCCGCTGAGGCGGAAAATGCTGAAAGGAAAACTCGACGATATTTCAAAAGGAAAGGTGAAGGTGGATTACCGCATGAGTTTTGCCCGATAAAACAACCAATCTGAATCATTTTACTCAATACCGTATTTTCAGGATTCTCATCCTGTCTCTGCATTTATTATTGATTTATACAAACATTGTCCGCGCGCAGGACACCACTGTATTTTACCAGGAAAAAGCCGTCACTTTAAAAGAAGTGGTCGTTCGTAATAATATCAATGTACCTGCTTTTATGAAAAGGGTACACGATGATACCAGTTTTTATAAGGCTTTCCGGAACCTGAAGATCCTGGGTTACACTTCGGTTAATGATGTACGTATGCTGAATAAAAAAGGGGGCACAAAAGCGTCTCTGAAAAGTACTACCCGCCAAACTGTCCGGAACGGCTGCCGGTGGATGGATATTCTGGAATCGGTACATACAGGAGATTATTATACTTCTTCAAACGCGCAGAATTATTATACAGCTCAAATGTATTCGGCCTTGTTTTTTACAACCGATACCGTTTGTGGTTCAAATAATATTGTTGGCGACCGCAACTTTGAAACAAAAGGGAAAACCGGAATTGCCAAACATAAAGAGCAATTGAAAATGCTGTTCTTCAATCCCGGTAAGAAGATACCCGGGATCCCTTTTATAGGCAACAAGATTGCCATTTTTGAAGAAGAAGTGGCAGCGCTTTATGATTTCGTCATCGACCTGCAGCCTTTCAATAATCAGCTTTGTTATATGTTCAGTATAACACCCCGGGCAGATCTAAGTGATGCCGAAAAAAAGCGCATTGTTATCAATGAAATGGTTACCTGGTTTGAACAGGACAGCTGGGAAATTGTAGCCCGGAATTATGATCTGAGTTATAATGCCGGCGTTTACGATTTTGATGTTCATGTGGAAGTGGAAATGACCCGATATAAAGATTACCTGGTGCCTAAAGTACTCCGGTACAACGGCAACTGGGATCTTGCCTTCAAGCCCCGGGAAAAAGGCGTTTTTACAGCAGTTTTAAGTGAATTTACCGATTAGCGCAGCGAGAGCTCTGCTCAATCGTTCAGTTTAATGGTTTTCACATACCCCCGCCATTTATCGATCAGTTTTTGCATATCGTCGGGAATTTCGCTGTCGAAATCCATTTCTTTTCCTGTAGCCGGGTGAATGAACCCAATGGTTTTTGCATGCAGGGCATGCCGCGGACAAATCGCAAAACAATTGTCGACGAACTGCCGGTATTTTGTAAAAACGGTTCCCTTTACGATTCGGTCGCCTCCGTATAGTTCATCATTAAAAAGCGGGTGCCCGATATGTTTCATATGCACCCGTATCTGATGGGTACGGCCGGTTTCCAGCTCGCACTGTACCAGGCTTACATAACCGAATCTCTCCAGCACTTTATAGTGGGTGACCGCATCTTTTCCAATTTCACCCTCCGGATACGCATCAAAGATTTTGCGAAAACGCTGATGCCTGCCTACATGGGCTACAATCGTTCCTGAATCTTTTTCCAAATCGCCCCATACCAGAGCTGTATACTGACGGTGCACGGTATGATCAAAAAATTGTTTGGCCAGACTGGCGACAGCCTTATCGGTTTTCGCCAGCACCATCAGGCCGCTGGTGTTCTTATCAATCCGGTGAACAAGGCCGAACCGCGGTAGCTTTTCTTCATCCAGGCTGCTGTCTTGCGAACGTAGATACCAGGCTACACCATTCACCAGTGTACCTGTGCGGTTGCCCGTGCCGGGATGAACCACCAGGCCAACCGGTTTATTGATGATCAGTACCTGTTCGTCTTCATAAACAATATTCAACGGCAATTCTTCCGGTTCGATCTCCATCCCCTGCGGCTCGCGGTGGGTAAACACCAGAATTTCCTCGCCCGGTTTAATCTTGTGATTGGAACTGACCGCCTTTCCATTCACCAGCACCCGCCCGCTTTCAATAGCCTGCTGGATTTTGTAGCGCGAAGAGCCCGGAGTCCGGGCAGCCAGAAATTTATCAATGCGCAGCGGTTCCTGGCCCCGGTCTACTATCAGACTCATCCTTTCATATAAAATCTCGGAACCTTCTTCAACAATTTCCTGATTATCCATTCTGCTGGTTTCTGCAAATGTATGAAAGCATTCAGTGGATGCGAAAGGATCCTGTGGGGGGCAGCAGTTCGCCAATCTTTTTTACTTTTGCAGGATGCCGGAACAATCCCTACAACCTTTTATATTTGAAGATTTGGGCAGAATGGACTATCAGCCTGCCTGGGATTATCAGGAAAAACTTCTTCAGCAAAATGTAGCGGTAAAGTCGAACCGGAATAATGAAGACCCTCCGGGTTCTTCCCAAACAAAACACCATCTTTTGTTCGTAGAACATTCACCGGTATACACACTTGGAAAGAGCGGGAAAATTGAACATGTTTTGATTGATGAAGCAGAACGGAACCGTCGGTCGATCCAGTTCTTCAAAACAAACCGTGGCGGGGATATTACCTTTCACGGGCCCGGTCAACTGGTTGGATACCCGATTTTTGATCTGGAAAAGATCTATACCGATATCGGACTTTACCTCCGTAACGTGGAGGAAGTGATTATTCAAACCATGCTCGAATATGGACTGGAAGGGAAGCGCTCAGCGGGGGAGACGGGAGTATGGCTTGATCCCGATCTTCCCGGAAGGGAACGCAAAATCTGCGCGATCGGGGTTCGTTGCAGCCGCTGGATCACAATGCATGGATTTGCCTTTAACGTAAATACGGATCTTTCCTATTTCGATCATATTATTCCCTGCGGAATCCGGCAAAAAGGCGTCAGTTCATTGCAAAAAGAACTGGGCCGGGAAATCCCGATGGAAGAAGTAAAGCAGGTGGTTCTGGAGAAATTCTGCCAGGTGTTCAGGCTAAAACCGGAACCGACCAGGCCTGCCTTGGTTTAAATTAAATCAGAAATCTTTGGGAATATAAAAGCGGTGTTTTTCTTTCAGGGCTCCGTTCTCGTACAATTCGAACCGGAACCAGCCCGAATGCAGGAAACTGGCCTTATCCAGCGTAAGATAGGTTTCTTTTACTTTTTTTATTTTGAACAGAGGGGAAAGATCATCATCCAGAAACTGGATGGAATAATCTCTGGAACCGGCATCCGGCAACGCAATGGCAACGTTTCCGTTTTTTTCCGTGAACACATATCGCGAAGGCTTATACACTACTTTCGGTACAAACGGTTTAATAAGAATGGTATCGACGCTGCTGAACAATATGGTGTCGCGGGTTTTGTTCACCACCGAATCACGAAACCGGCGGTATTGCTTTTCTGAAATCCGGCTAATGGGTTGATCGGTTTTTA
The DNA here is from genome assembly GCA_023427575.1 of Bacteroidota bacterium. GTDB lineage: Bacteria > Bacteroidota > Bacteroidia > Chitinophagales > Chitinophagaceae > Flavitalea. Next base: position 4,187 of record JAEZAY010000484.1, read on the forward strand.
CGACCACAAAAAACTTTTCTGGCTTGGCTGTTTTTACGTCAATCTTTTCTTTTATTTCCTCTACATCTGCCGGTGTTAAGGTTTCCGCCACATATACCTGCTTACTTCCGTTCACCGGAATTTCCTCGCCACTGTTGGCTGCCACCTGACCTGAATCCAGTTCGGCCCTTCTTGATTTGGAGAAAACATATTTGCCGCTGTCCAGTACGATAAA
>JAEZAY010000516.1 GCA_023427575.1 Bacteroidota bacterium
TTCGCTGTGACTTGTTTTTATTTACCCGGAAGTTTCAATTTTTAGGATTTATTCCGAAGCCCGATTTTTTTGCTCCACTTTTTTTCTAAAAAAAGTGGAAGGGGTCATTTACAATGACTGCTCCTAACTTAATGTCGAAACAGGTTTCAGGCAAATTGAAAAGTATTCACCGGACAGCAATGATTTCGAGATTATACTAATACTCACTAATCACCACGATCGGTTGAGTATTTCAACCAGCGATAATAATTCAAGTTTTTTGTAAAGGGTCTTATCGGTTTCAAAACACTTGCTGTATTCTTCCAGCAGGGTTTGAATGATCTGTTTATTGTTTAGCGGTTTGAAATAGGTAGGAACCGGCTGAACTTTTATGCGTTTAAAATAAATATCCAGATCGGCATGCGTAAATGGGTGACCAGTACCGGGATCAATATAGAATTCCGTTTTATAAGATGGATTCTCCAGATGCCGGGTGAAATTATAATCCGACTTAAAATAACCCAGCACAAACTGTCGTGGGATATTAACGGCACGGATGGGAAGATCAAGCAGCTCGCTCAGGATGAGATAAGTGATCCCATTGGCAATGGAGTTGCCTCTTTTTGTTTCAAGCTGTTTATTGATCAGAAATTCTTCGCTCTGCTGATAGTTTACTTCGGTGCCCTTAATGCCGAAATAATTATACAAAATGCTGGTAAGCACATTGACCTGCTCCAGGGGAGTAAGATAACTGTTCAGCTCCAGCCAGATGTTGCGGCGTAATTTTTCAATGTCCTGAAAAACCTGCGCAGTATTCAGGTCGGGATAATGGTATCGGGCCACAAGCAGAGCGCCTGTCAGCAGATCGGGGTGTACACTTTTCGACCAGATCTCGAATTCCTCGGAAAGATCCCGGAAATGCAGGCGGTGGATCAGCATTTCGATGCGCACCTGAACTTCTTCGCTGATGGTATTTTCCCAAAGATTTTCAAGGTTGGGGATGATTCCTTTCCCATAATCGACAATGCGGTTCGAGACCACTCCAAAAACCTCTTCATCCGGATCATCGATCAGGGTAAACAAGGCGGATATTTCGTTGTTCTGTTCCATAGTGTTCCATTGCATGACCGAATTAAAACAGATACATTTCCAATTTCGGAGAACTTGCCAGTACCGGGTAAAAATGTTTTCCACAAAAACCACCCGGATGTTCATTACTTTCTAATAAGCAATTTGATTACCCGGAACCAAATTCGGAACTCAGCGGAAGATACTGGTTTAAGAGGCGCAGCAGTTCTGCCTGCTCTTCCGGCTTCAGAATTCGTTTTGGAATAACGATCGCGTGATAGGAATTCGTATACAGGTAATAGCTATCCGGGGTTTCCGCTTTGCGTACGATTGCTTCCCATTCGTAGCGGCTTTCAGAGAGCGCATCCCTGTCGGTTATACCATCATTGCGAAGAGTGACTTCCGCTTCTTCCAGAATATGCGCATTTTCGGGCTTTTGCAGAATCTGATTCACCCTTCGCCGGATCGATTTCCGGACCAGTGTAGGTACTAGCAAAAAATAAACCAGCCCGATTATGGCAAAAACAGTAAAATCGAACAGCATTCGGTCCGAACGCCGGGCTATAATGTACAGAACTGCCACCGCAGCATAGAGCAGGAAAATTCTTCCATAGTGCGCCAGCCGATAGCGGCGACGGTCGGGAGATGCCCAGGCAGTATAAAAGTTAAACTGAAAGTATTCTTCCTTTGTTAATCGGTATTTTAATTTAACCATTCATCAGCCCGATTTCTTTTTCCGGTAGGTTTTTTTCGGCGGATTGGCCTTCACATCTTCAATGATCTGTTTTACCTCTTCCAGTGTAAGCTCCGCCGCTTTTTCCTGTTGCTCTTTCGGCAGTTTATAATTCCGCAAGCCCTGTTTAATATAAGGGCCGTAAGGGCCGCGCAGCACCTGGATCTTTTCTTTCTCAAATATCTTGATGGTCCTTTCTTCTTTTGCCGCTCTTTTTTCAACAATGATAGGCGTGGCTTCCTCCATGGTAATGGTATATGGATCGAAGTCTTTCCCCAGCGAATAAAATTTCTTATCGTGTGCAATGTATGGCCCAAAACGGCCGATATTAACTACTACCTCGGTATTTTCAAACTCGCCCAGGGTTCGGGGCAGTTTAAATAATTCCATCGCCTCATCGTAGGAAATGGTTTCAATACTCTGGGTATTTTTGAGTTTGGCGAATCGTGGTTTTTCTTCATCCGAAACATCTCCGATCTGGACCATGGCGCCATAACGTCCCATTCTTGCAATCACTTTTTTACCGGAAGCCGGATCAATCCCCAACTCACGTTCGCCCTTTATTCGTTCGGCATTTTCGATGGTATCATCTACTTCTTTTTTAAAGGGATTGTAAAAATCATCGATCATCTTGTTCCATTTCAGCTTCCCCTCGGCAACCTCGTCAAATCCATGCTCGATACGGGCAGTGAAATTATAATCCATGATATCGTCAAAATGCTCCTTCAGAAAATCCGTAACCACCAGGCCCAGATCTGTCGGGAATAGCTTCGCTTTTTCCGCACCCGTAGTTTCTTCTTCGGTTTGCTGTTTGATTTTGTCATTGGCGAGAACCAGGATCCGGTAATTTCTTTTTATCCCTTCCTTATCTCTTTTTTCGGTATAACCTCTCTTTAGAATGGTGGAAATGGTAGGCGCATAGGTGGAAGGACGTCCGATTCCCAGTTCTTCCAGTTTTTTTACCAGCGAAGCTTCTGTATATCTTGGCAATGGCCGGCTGAATCTTTCGATCGCTTTCATTTCCTTCATCGGCAGGCGCTGCTTTACGGCCAGCGGCGGCAGCATGCCTTCCTTGGTTTCGTCATCGGAAATGTCTTCCTCATCGCGATCTTCCATATACACTTTCAGAAACCCATCAAACTTTAAAACCTGGCCCTGTGCCGTCAGCTCTTCTTTATTGGTGGAGATCTGAATTTTCGCCACGGTTCTTTCGAGTTCTGCATCCGCCATCTGGCAGGCCATGGTTCTTTTCCAGATCAGCTCATACAAACGTTTGGTATCAGAATCATCAATTGAAGTGGTTTCCATATAAGTAGGACGGATGGCTTCATGCGCTTCCTGTGCCGACTCGTTTTTGTTTTTAAATTTTCGCGACTGCAGGTATTTTTTTCCATACTGAGTCACTACCTGGTTATTAATATCTTCCAGTGCTGTATCACTCAAATTTACGCTGTCGGTACGCATATAGGTAATCCGTCCGCTCTCATACAGTTTTTGCGCAAGCACCATTGTCCGGCTGACCGAATATCCCAGTTTACGGCTTGCTTCCTGTTGTAATGTAGAAGTGGTGAAAGGCGCAGGCGGAGTTTTTTTCCCCGGCTTTACCTGAATATCGGTAACTGTGTAATCGGCACCACGACAACTTTGTAAAAAGGCTTCCGCATCCTCGGCCTTCGAATATTTTTTCCCTTCAGCAGTAAAGGGAACGGGCTTTTTGCTATTGTCTTCGGCGGTAAATAGAGCTTCCAGCTTAAATGTACTTACCGGAGTAAACGCATTGATCTCCCTTTCCCGTTCGGCAATGATGCGAACCGCCACACTTTGTACCCGGCCGGCGCTGAGGTTGTTCTTCATGCTCATCTTTCGCCACAATACCGGAGAAAGCTCAAACCCTACAATCCTGTCGAGAATCCGGCGGGCCTGCTGGGCATTTACCAGGTTCATATTAACCGTACGCGGCTTCTTTACTGCCGACTGTATTGCCGGTTTGGTAATCTCATGAAATACGATGCGTTTAGTGGTGTCGGGGTCGAGGCCCAACACTTCGCATAAATGCCAGCTAATGGCTTCACCTTCCCGGTCCTCATCCGTTGCAAGCCATACTTCACCCGATTTTTTTGCCAGTGATTTTAATTCTTTAACCACTTTTTCTTTATCCTCGGGAACTATATATGTGGGTTGATAATTATTATTTACATCAATACCCATTTCCTCCTTCTTCAAATCACGGATATGCCCAAAACAACTTTTCACTTCGAAATCTTCTCCCAGGATTTTTTCGATGGTTTTGGCTTTTGCAGGCGACTCCACTATCAATAAATTCTTAGCCATACTTAAAAACAACGATTTTAATATACACCGCTGCGTGCAAGTTTAGTGTAATGTTGGCAAAATAAAAAATTGACGCGCTGAACCGGCATTCAGAACCAGCCTCCCGATCCGCTTACCGTTTTCACTTTTCCTTTGCAATTTCTGCCATAAATTTCCGTTCTTTGTTTATTCCCGCTTCAACCAACCATTATTTAAGACTTCTACTTTTTTACTGTAAAACTCCGGTATGACAGCTATCAACAATGGCGCTCAAAATGGATTGTATTCGTATGATTCATTTAACGGGAATAATAATAAATCAGGATTCCGATTTCTCTGGTGGTGCTCGGGCGCTAACCAAACCATACTGGAGAAATACCCTTCCGAACATATCAAGTATTCAGGGTTGGGAGGCGTTCTTCTGGCCACCTTTGTGCTGGCGGCCTTTTCATCGGGTTATGCTTTTTACAGTGTATTCGACAACCTTTTTACCGCGCTTGTATTTGCGCTGATCTGGGGGCTGATCATTTTTAATTTCGACCGCTTCCTGGTTTCCACCATGCGGAAATATGGAATTTCAACCCGAAAGCAAATCTGGATGGCCTTGCCGCGGGTGATACTGGCTGTTCTGATCGGATTCACCATTGCCAGGCCCCTGGAATTAAAAATCTTTGAAATGGAAGTGAATATCAAAGTGGCAGATAATATGCATCAGAAGATTTTGAAAAATGACAGCATGCTGCAACTGGAAACCAATGCTTCTTTATTATCGGCCAGCTCGGAAAGAGATCGCCTGCTTGCGCGGAAATCAATGCTGGAAGATACATTACACCGATTACAGCAATCTTATGTAACGGAAGCAGATGGAACCGGCGGATCGGGGCGAAGAGGCATCGAATCGCTAACGCGTTTAAAGATGGACGCGCATGCGTCGGCAATGAAACAATATGAACCGGAATTAAAAAAGCTGGGTTCGGATATTGCCCTGCAAGATTCCATAATCGGAACTGCCAGAGCAGGAATGGAAATAAAAAGAAAAGAATATGAAACCTCGCTGCTCAATAATGTGGGATTTCTGGAACGCAATAAAGCGCTCTCAGATCTGGAATCTGAAGAAAGCAGTGTGATGTGGACCTGCCTGATGATTTCACTGCTGATCATTATCATTGAGACAGCACCCATCATTTCCAAACTGATCATGCCCGCCGGTCCTTACGATATCGCGATTGCGAAAGAAGAATTGCTGCATATGGCCGAGTCAGAAAATCAAATCCGTAAAGACAAGCTGATTGTGTTCGAAAAAAGAAAAAAGCTCTACGCCCTGCAGCAGGAAATTTCAGAAGAACTGATGCAGCACACGGCTGAGATACAAAGAAAACATATCAAGGAAACGCTGGAGAAATGGGAAAAGGGTGAGTCGACAGTACCAAATCAGAAACAATCACTGGATGAAGTGATGAAAGAAATCAGGCAGCAATACGATTATTCCGAAGAGAATTTATTGTAGTACAAAAAAGATCAGAAACAACAGGGCGGTTAGTCCCAATACATATAGATAATTCCGTGGCCGAATGCCAAATTTTTTCCGGGTCCCGTTCATATTCAGGAAAACAAGGGCAATGATCAGCAACAAGGTGGCAGCCAGAACCAGGAAAAAAGAAAATCCAAACTCGTCGAAATGGATCAATTGCTTCCATCCGGCTGAACTGATCATCAGCAAGATCAATACCTGAGCCAGGCCAAATATCCAGCCCGTTTTACGCATCAGTAAAATTCCAATTCCACCTGTAATCGTACAGACAATGGTCACAATCGTTTTGAGATCAGAGAAAAGTTCCGAGCGATTGATGCTGATCACCTCTGCGCTTACGGTTGAACTGCGGGAATGGGACGAAATAATGGACTGAATAAACAAAAGGCAATATATCAGACCTACTATTAAAAGCAGTACGGCGACAAAAATTTCTTTTCCTGATCTCAACGGTTTTACTGCACCTGTTTGAGTATGGCTTTCACTACCAGGGTTGCCCATCTTTTATATTCTTTTGCGGAAGGATGCAATTTATCATTTGTTAACAAACTTTCGTCGTTAGCGTTTTCGCGATGAAACCGGGTGATGTCAATATAATGAGTTCCGGCGGAATCAGCAAGTTCGCGGTTAATCTTATTATACTGATCAATTTCAAATGCAATTTGCTGGCGGTTTCTGCCTTCCGCAAAGGGAGTGATCCCCCAATCGGGAACAGAGAGCATATATACTGAAGCAGCCTGGTTTCCCGCGAGGGAAATTGCTTTCTTTAGGATAGTCTTCAGATTTTTTTCATAGATCGTTATATCCAGGCCCTGGTACTGATTATTTACACCAATCAGCACCGTTATGATATTATACCTGTTTAAAAAAAACATCGACTGCATTTTATGCAGCAGGTCCTGAGTTGTCCAACCCGTTTTAGCAATAATTTCGGGAGCCAGCATTTGCACATCCCATTTTCGCAGAAGTTGAACCATTTGATAAGGAAACGAATCGTAAAGCGACACCGATTCTCCAATGGTATATGAATCGCCCAGGGCGAGGAATGAAGTCAAGATTCAAAAGTTATAAGTGAATATTCAAAGGTATAAAACCTACTGGATCACCGCCACTGTTAAAGGATCAAATAAAGCCTATCAAGGAAGTCGTTTTCCGCCTCTGGTAAAAAAGCGAATGCCAGACAGTTGTCCGGCATTCTCCATACATCTTTATCATTTTTATTGAACGCCCTGCATTCCATTCTGCATTCCTTCCGATTCACCGCGGGTATTCTTTCTTTTAAATAATGCCGCATCGAATTTTCCAAAGCGGTAACTGAATGTTAAGCGCGCAATCTGCGGATCTCTTCTTCTCCATTCGTCCTGTACAAATCCAATCGACTCGGAGTGTACAAAATACCGGCGCGTGCGGAATATATCGTTGATGTTAAAAGAAAGATTTGCCTGGTTGTTTTTGATCTTAAAGTCTTTGCGGATTCCAAGGTCAACTCCATAGTTAGCATCTATATAACCCTGTGAGGTGGAAGGCGAACCGCCCATCCAGCCGCCACCACCGCCGCCGCGTCCACCGCCGCCACTGTTACTGGTTGAAACCGGCAGGGCGCTTTTCGACTGGTAATCAGCACTTAACTGAACACTCCAGCCTTTGTTAATTTTAAACGTGTTGTTCAACTTGGTAAATGAACTGGTTCTTTCATTTTCAAGATCGCTAACCACATTGCTTCCATTGATTTTTGAATAATACACATTCGAATTCAGATTCAGTTCCCACCATTTGGTCAGATTGTTCCTGAACACCAGTTCAACTCCGGCCGCATAGGCAGTGGTCGCATTGATCCAGCTCGATACAAATGCCAGGGTATCGCCGATCTGGCGGCGACTTTGATAACGCGCGATCAGATCAGTGGTATACTTTCCAAATAAAGTGGCCAGGAATGTGTTGTTACGTTCGCCATAGGTTTTTTGATACGACAATTCCAGTGAATTGGTAAACTCCGGTCTAAGATCGGGGTTGCCGGTCTGAAAATTGAGCAGATCCGAAAAATCGGTGTTTGGCATCAGTTGGAAAAAGTTCGGGCGATTTACCCTTCTGCTATAGTTCAACTGGATATCCTGATTATCGGTAATGGCTTTTGTTACAAAAACACTTGGAAAGAAACTCAGCGGAAATTCATTTTTGTAACGGGCCTTTCCTATCTGAACCCCGTCATACTGTGATGATTCCACCCGAAGTCCCAACTGGTAGTTAAACTTTTCTTTCACCTTATGCGAAAACGTTCCATATCCCGCATATACGTAATCGGTATACTCAAACTCATTATCGATATTGGAGCGTGATACCCCGTCGAGAAAATTCAGTTGTCTGCTTTCGAAGTTGCGGATCTGGGCTCTTAATACCGCTTCCCATTTCATGGCTTCATTGATCGGATGGATATAATCTGTTTGAGCAACGATGAAGTTATTTCTGCCATCGGTTTTAATCTGCTGAAGCTGCGCATTGGATTTGGGGTCCTGCATGCCCAGGTCATTATAAGATCTGAAAGCGATATCGTTGAATCCAAAGTTTTTGCTTTGATTGTAATTCAGATCCGCTGTCCATTCCCGCCCTGGTTTGGCAAACAAATGTTTAAATCCGATAGTGGTTCCATAATTCCGGAAACTGTTTTCGCCAATAGTGTTGCGGTATTGGGTTTCAAGAAAATTGGAATTATTCAGGGTATCGTACTGCAGGTAATTTCTATTGTCGAAATTAAAATCACCTTTTACCAGCGATTGGGCAATACTGATGGTATTTCTGTTATCGATAAAATAATCCAGACCGAATCTTCCAAAGGCAAAGGCGCCATTAAATTCGCTGTTGTTATCCTGGAAAATGGTGGTATTCGGAGTTTCGAAAAGGTTCAGGCGATCGGTTTCACCCCAGCTCTTAGACTTGCGCTGGTTGTACATGCCGCTGGCAAACAAATTCACTTTCCCCTGGCGAACATTGATATCGCCACCGCCACTTACGCGGGCCCTTG
>JAEZAY010000120.1 GCA_023427575.1 Bacteroidota bacterium
AAACCTGGCGGATGGCCGAATAATTCAACGTTCCATCCAGATCCTTTTCCCGGATTCTGTACAAAGAAGTTCCGTTCAGAGGGTGTTCATCCACATACTCATAACTAACAATATGACCGTTTTCTTCTTTTAGAGGCAGAACGATCAGCGATTGCCAGTTGATTCCGTCCTGGCTTCTTTCCACCGCAAAATCTTCCACGTTTAATTGTCCGGAAACCTTCCATTCCAGTTTCACTGATCCTGAATAAACATAACTGTTGAACGATTCCCATTTAACCGGCAGAGCGAGTTCGGGGCGGGCAAATTGCAGCAGCCATTCATATACATTCATGCCCAGCGAGTCGCGGAGATTGCCGCCAATGGTGGTTTCGGGTTGAATTTCTTCAAAGGTGCGGGTCCAGGCATTATGAGCGCCCTCATTGGCCGCCGGATTATCCCAGTAATAAGTGACCGGGTCTGCCGAAGTGCCGGCCTGGCGGATCAGACTGACATTATTTGCCGTTCTTTCTGCAAGGATCACATTATCGTAAATATTGTGAGTAGTGATCAGCGGCAGGTTAGCGGCCGCAATCGTTTGTGCCTGTACGTTATCAAGGTCGGCCGCACCGCATACGATGGATACAGCAGCCAGTTCTTTTGCAGCCGTAAGGCTGCTTCCGATGTACTGCCATACGGCTCCGCCACCCATGCTAAGGCCGCATAAATACACTCTGGTAGGATCGATGCGGTAATTGGCCTTTGCATAGTTAATCATGTTTTGAATAGTGGAAGGCTGAATAGTGCTGGTAGTGCCCAGGATACCGCTTTTAATTTGCGGCGACAAAACGATCATCTGAAATTCATTTCCCTTCACCGTAAAGTTTGCAGGAAAGGTGGAATCGTTAATAATTTTCGGCGGGCCGGCTTTTAAAATGCGATTAAGCGTGGTTCCGTTTCCCGTGCCGGTTTCGCCGGCGCCATGCATAAATATTAGCAGGGGAAAACGTTTATTGCCATTGTTATTATATTCGGCAGGCAGATATTCCCAATATCCGTTTATGTTTCCGTCGATAATGTTGGTGGAATTGGTGTAAATCCCGGTATGGGTGCCGTATTCCTGTGATTGCGAGCTGACAGTAATTAAAAACAATACTATAATAAACAGAACCTTCCTGCATCCGGCTTCCGGCCGATTCATTGTACTCATGCGATAAAAACTGTAATTTGATTCTAGACTAAATGCTGTGCCAGCAATGGAGGATTTTCGGAAGAAGGATGGGATTTAAGGCTCAATTTAGACCTTTTCGTTGAATCAAATTAAGTTGTTGCGAAATTTCTACATCAATTTCTTACAGAATGGCGGGTGCTTCCGAAACATTCCGGAGTTTTTTATCGAATATAAGCGTGCCGAATGGAAAAAAAGCGTATATGCATCCCAGTAAAAAAGTTTTAAATGGCCATTTCAGCAGGGTTTTTACGTAAAGCAGTTGACCGAGATATAGCATGAATAAAAGTCCGTGAACCCAGCCAGTGTACGTTACCATCAGCGGTTTTCCGGCCAAATATTTTAATGGCATGGCGATTAGTAAAAGGAATAGCCAGGAAATGGCTTCACCAAAACCGAGTATGCGTAATATTTTAACCTGTTGCTGCTTATTATTCATGCCTGATTTTTATGCCGCAAATATCAATTAAAATTGTTGGGGGAATGTGAAACCCGCATTAAAAAATCTATAATGAAAGTACTCTGGCAATATTTAAAGCCTCACCGATGGTTGGTTGTTCTTTCGCTTGGACTGGCGGCGGCCAGCCAGATCCTGAACCTGATCGATCCGCTGATCTTCGGAAAGATCATTGACGAATATGCCGGGAATCCCAATAATAAAACGGAAAGGGAATTGTTGCTTGGAGTTACCTGGTTGTTATTGCTTGCAGTTGGAGTGGCTTTGCTGGCAAGGCTGGCAAAAGCTTTCCAGGAATATGTTACCCGCCTGATTGTGCAGAAATTCGGAATGCAGATTTTTAATGATGGTCTGAAACAAACATTGCGGCTTTCTTTTGAAGAATTTGAAGATCAGCGAAGCGGTGAAACCCTTTCGGTATTGCAAAAGGTTCGAACAGATACCGAACGGTTTATCAATGCGTTTATTAATATCGTTTTCTCTTCACTGGTAGGAATGGGATTTCTGATCTGGTATGCTATTACAAAACACTGGGCCCTGGTCCCTGTTTTTATAGTCGGCGTATTGGTTCTGGGCAGCTTAACCGGTTTGCTGAGCCGGAAAATCAAAACCCTTCAGCGTTCTATTAACCGGGAAACCAATAAAATGTCGGGTGTTATTACTGAATCATTGCGGAATATTGAACTCGTAAAAAGCCTGGGGCTCACTTTTCCGGAAATAAGAAGGTTAAGAGCCCAGACTCTGAAGATCTTTGAACTGGAAATGTACAAAGTGCGGAATGTACGAACCCTGTCATTTCTGCAGGGCACTACTTTAAATATTCTTAAACAATCGATCCTCTTCACCTTACTATGGCTGATTTTCCGCAATGTGCTCAGTACGGGCGAACTGATTACCATGCAATTTATCTCTGTAGGCATATTCACACCATTGCAGGATCTTGGGAACATCATTGTATTGTACCGCGAAGCCGAGGCATCGCTTCAGAACTTCGACCACCTGATGAAAAAGCCATTGGAACAAAGGCCCGAGCTGCCGGTGGATATCGGCCCGATTGAAGAACTGCAATTTGACAATGTAGTTTTTAAACACAAAACAGCGCCGGTTAACGCGCTGGATGGAATTTCTTTTGAAGCGAAAACCGGCGACACCATTGCATTTGTAGGTCCTTCCGGTTCGGGAAAATCAACACTGGTGAAATTACTGGTCGGTTTATACCGGCCTATTACCGGCGCCATCCGCTTTAATAATATTTCAACGGATGATCTGCGTTTTAATGAGATCCGGCGTCAGTTGGGTTTTGTTACCCAGGACACCCATCTGTTTTCAGGAACTATCCGCGAAAATTTATTATTTGTTAAGGCCGATGCTACTGAAGAGGAAATGATTGAATCGATGCGTAAAGCTTCGGCCATGAATCTCCTAACCCGTTCGGGAAAGGGACTTGATACCGAAATCGGGGAGGGGGGAATTAAAATGTCGGGCGGCGAAAAGCAGCGCTTAAGTATTGCGCGGGCACTGATCCGGAATCCGAGATTGTTGATTTTTGATGAAGCCACTTCGGCTCTGGATTCCATCACCGAAGAAGCCATCACCGAAACCATCCGGAACATTTCTGAAACAAGGGAGCAGATCACCGTACTGATTGCCCACCGGCTTTCCACCATCCTTCATGCCAATACTATTTTCGTTTTGGAAAAAGGGAAAATCGTTGAAACCGGAACGCATCGCGAACTGGTAGAAAACAAAGGCCTGTATTATGCCATGTGGAGGCAGCAGATCGGCGAACGGAAAAGTATGACCGAAGAAGAAGTCTGAAGCCATTCCTGTCCGGGTAAGATGTATTCCAATGCCTCGGAATAAATCCGTTCAGAAAATTGAAACAAACGGCGGTGATAGTTTGATAATGTGATAATGTGAGAATGTGCCAATGTGGAAATGTGATAATTTGATAATGTGATAATGTGCCAATGTGGGAATTTGCTAATATCCAAATTGAAACCGGGCGACGTAAAATAAAGACAAGTCACAGCTAAAGAATATAAC
>JAEZAY010000003.1 GCA_023427575.1 Bacteroidota bacterium
GTTTTACATTGAATGTACCTTCCGGAAGCAGTTCACTTACTGTATCATTTATTGGCTTTAAAACAGCCACGGTTGCCATCGGTAACCAGACCAACTTCAGTATTTTACTGGAAGAAGATGCCTCGAATATGAATGAGGTGATCGTTACCGGTTATAGCTCCCAGAAAAGAGGGAATATAGTCGGGGCGGTTTCAGTGGTTAAAGGTGAAGAACTGGCGGCAGTGCCTTCGGGAAACCCCGAGCAGCAATTACAGGGCCGGGCGCCGGGTGTTACTGTAATCACTTCTGGTCAGCCAGGTACAGTGAGCCAGGTTCGGATCCGTGGTTTTGGATCCTTCTCGGGAAATGAACCTTTATATGTGGTTGATGGGGTTCCTACGTTTAATATTGAATTTCTGAACGCTAATGATATTGAAAATACGACGGTATTAAAAGACGCGTCTTCCGCTTCCATTTATGGGGCAAGAGCTTCCGCCGGAGTTATTCTGATTACTACAAAAAAAGGGAAATATTCACAGGGAAAACTGAATGTGCGCTACGATGTCAGTTACGGGATCAACCGTCCGGGGAAAGGACTTGACCTGCTTACCCCTCAACAGCAGGCCGATCTTACCTGGGAGGCATTGAAAGCCGCCGGAAAAGATCTTACCCACCCCCAATATGGCACAGGTGCAACTCCCCGTTTGCCCGATTACCTGAAAGCAGGTTCGAAATCGGGGTTGATGGCCGGAGATCCCGCCATCGATATGTCATTGTATAATATCAATTTTGATAAAGGGCCTATCTATCAGATCATCCGCGCCAATAAACAGGGTACCGACTGGTATGATGAACTTACATCTGCCCAGCCTATCCAGAATCACACGCTTGGATTCAGCGGCGGAAACGAAAGTGCGCGCTATTATGCCGGCATCAGTTATTACGACGAAAAAGGAGTGGTGCTAAATACCCGCCTGAAAAAATATGGCCTGCGCCTCAACAGTGAATTCAAAGTGAAGGAATTTATCCGCATCGGTCAGAACTTCCAGTTTACCTACGCTGAAAATCCTTCTATAGATGGTGCTGCCGCTGAAAATGATATCATGTTCGCGCTTACCATCAATCCGCTTATCCCTGCTTATGATGAGGGTGGCGGTTTTGCCGGAACCACTGCAACCGGCTTTAATAATTCTACCAATCCCGTGGCCCGGAGATACCGCGCCAAAGACAATAAAGGATTTGGATCCCTGCTCCAGGGAAATATTTATGCCGAAGTGGATTTCCTCAACCATTTCACGGCAAGAACGAGTTTCGGCGGAATATTCAATATGTTCCAGTCGAGATTTCTTAACTACCGCACCTACGAAAATTCTGAAAACGTAGGTAACTATACCTTCGGTGAAAACTCCGGTAACAGCGCCGGCTGGGTTTGGACCAACACCATTAAATATGCCCAGCAATTCGGCGATCATAATATCAGTTTTATCGGAGGGATTGAAGCCATTGCCGACGGATGGTTCAGGGGCTTGAACGGTTCTGGTTTGAACCCGTTCAGCATCAATCTTAACTATCTTACCATTACCAACACTGAAGTGTCGGGAAGGGTGGTAGGAAGTAATGGAAGTCCGCTCACCAAATTATACTCTCAGTTTGGCCAGGCCAACTATTCATATGCCGACCGTTACCTCTTAAGCGGTACGCTTAGAAGAGACGGAGCATCTGTTTTCGGCGAAGACAATAAGTATGGTATATTTCCCGCATTGTCTGCAGGCTGGAGAATTACCCAGGAAGAATTTATGCGCGATGTATCCTGGATGACCGAATTGAAAATTCGCGGGGGATGGGGTAAAATGGGTAACTCCCGGATCGGTTCCGCTAATGGGGTAAGTTCAGCCGGTTCGCAGGCAATCTTCGGATATGATCTTTCCGGTACTCAAACCAGCACGGCTCCCGGTATTGCTTTAACAGGTATCGGTAACCCGGTGGCTAAATGGGAGGAGAACACTACCATTAACGTGGGTTTTGATGGTACTTTCTTTAATGGCCGTTTTGATGTTATTTTCGACTGGTATAAGAGAGAAACAAAGGATCTGCTTTTCCGCCAGGAAATCGCGGCTACTATTGGAGGAACTGCCAGTGCGCCATTCGTTAATATCGGTACGATGGAGAACAAGGGGATCGATCTGATGCTTACCTATAAAAGCAGACCGGCCGATTTCCGGTTTGAAACCGACCTGATCTTTACCACTTATCGCAACAGGATTACCCGCGTATCCGATATCACCGATAATTTCGACGTTTCTTTCACCGGCCGGATTGGTGGTGGAATTGTACGCAACGAAGTAGGGCAGCCCGTATCTTCCTTTTTCGGGTATAAAGTGATTGGTTTATTCCAGGATGCCGATGAGGTTAGCAAATCGCCAACCCAATCAGAAGCTGCTCCCGGTCGCTTTAAATATGCCGATATCAATAATGACAATATCATTAATGATAATGACAGAACCTTTATCGGTAATCCAAATTCAGACTTCAGCTATGGTTTGAATATACGCCTGATGTATAAGAATTTTGATATGGAGGCTCTGTTCTATGGAACCCAGGGTGGTCAGGCTTTGAACTTCACAAAATGGTTTACTGATTTCTATCCTTCTTTTGCTGGTATTGGTAAATCTGCCCGGGTACTGGATGCATGGACTCCAAATAACAAGGATGCCGTTATTCCACGCTTTGAAGATGTATCTAACTTCAGCACGAATGCCGTACTGAATTCATATTATGTTGAAGATGCCTCCTACCTGCGTTTAAGAAGCGTTAAGCTGGGATACAATATCCCAACCAGCGTTTTGAGCAGGGTTCAGCTTTCTTCCCTTAAATTATTTGTTCAGGCTACAAATCTGTTTACACTGACCGGCTATGACGGAACGGATCCGGAAGTAAGTGGTGTAGACACCAACTTTGGGATTGATATAGGAAACTATCCTGCTAATAAGGGAATCATTTTTGGATTAAGCCTCGGACTGTAAACATTAGGTAGAAACTAAATAAACGAATGTATTATGCGAAATATAAATTATAAAATCCTTACGGTTTGCTTCGCCGCAATCATCATGATTGGAGTGGCAGCCTGTAAGAAGAGTTTTCTTGAACAGGAAACCATCGGCCTTCTGACTGAGGCTGAACTACAGAGCAGTAAAGGCGCAAATCAATTACTGACCAGCACGTATTCCGCTATTAAAGGAATCGGTTGGGAAGGTGGCGGATCCAACTGGGTGTACGGAAGTATTGTGGGAATGGAAGCCAATAAAGGCTCCGATGCGGGTGACCAGGCCGATATCAATCCAATCCAGCAGTACGCGCATCTTCCAGGTAACAACTACTTTAATGTTAAATGGAGATCGCTGTATGAAGGCATAGCCCGGGCTAATGCAACAATCCGGGTAACCACTGCACTAACCCAGGAACAAATTTCTGATGCCGATAAAAACCAGATCCTGGCCGAGGCAAGATTCTTAAGGGGCTTCTATCATCTGGATGCGAAAAAAATGTGGAACAAAATTCCATACGTAAATGAAAACGTAAAATATGGAACCGCCCTTGCCGATGTTTCCAATTCGGTAGATGCCTGGCCCATGATTATGGAAGATCTTGACTTTGCCCGGAAAACACTTACCCCCACGAAAGCCCAGGTTGGAAGGGTGAATAAATGGGCCGCTGAAGCTTTTTATGCGAAAGCCCTGCTGTTCCAGCAAAAATTTGCCGAAGCCTTACCGATTCTTACCGATGTAATCAATAATGGGGTTACTTCCGGAGGTATAAAATACAATCTGTCGCCTTCATACCACGATCAGTTTAATGCGGATGCGGAAAATTTACCGACTACGCGGGCAGAATCAGTTTTCGCTTATGAAGCATCTATTAATGATGGCTCCGGCGGACAAAATGCAAACTGGGAACATATCCTGAACTTTCCGCACAACAATGGTCCTGGCGGATGTTGCGGATTCTTCCAGCCTACATTCGACTTTGTAATTTCATTCCGCACAACTGCGGCCGGTTTACCACTGCTGGATAATTCATACAACAGCCCTGCCAACCTGGTTAAAAATGATATGGGTCTTGAAGCGGCCGATGCCTTTACACCGGATGCCGGAAACCTCGATCCGCGTTTAGACTGGACTGTAGGGCGCCGGGGAATTCCATTCCTCGACTGGGGTCCACATCCCGGAAAATCCTGGATTCGCGATATGGGTAACGGTGGACCTTATACGCCGAAAAAAATGTCGTATTATCGGGAACAAACCGGAAAGCTGACAGATGGTACAAGCTGGACCAGCGGGCTGACGGCCACCAATTATAAGCTGATGCGCTTCGCCGATGTATTGCTGATGGCTGCGGAAGCAGAAGCGGAAGCTGGAACACTGGCAAAGGCCACTGAATATGTAAACCGGGTTCGCCAGAGAGCATCCAATCCGGCTACATGGGTTAAGAATGGCGCTAACAATGCAGCGAATTATGTAATCGGAACCTATCCGGTATTTGCTGATAAAGATTACGCCAGAGCGGCTATCCGGATGGAAAGGAAACTCGAACTGGGTATGGAAGGCCACCGCTTTTTTGATCTGGTACGCTGGGGAATTGCCGAGCAGGAGATCGACCGGATGCTGGCAAATGAAAAATTGAAACTGGCTGCTGTTTATGGAAATGCTGATTTTGTATCGCCTAAACATCTCTACTTCCCAATTCCGCAAAGGCAGATCGATCTGCAACAGGAAGGAGGACAGTCCACTCTTGAACAAAATCCGGATTATTAATTATGGTTTTTATAATAAGAAAGGGGGCAAAGAAATTTGCCTCTTTTTTTTGAGATGCATTACAAAATTTAGTTTCATTTCATCCTGTAGAAATAGTTAACATTTGGTCTGGGATCAATTCCTGTTACAAAACCTAAACTTAAAAAATAGCAATACCGTCAAAAGCTGGTTTGCATAAAAAAGATTTGGTTCCGGTTACTTTATTTTTCCCGTCGCAATTAAATAATTATCCTTCTTGAATATTCTTATCCGGAAAAAAAAGAAAAATTCATTTTATATCCTGATGGGGGTTCTGGGG
>JAEZAY010000029.1 GCA_023427575.1 Bacteroidota bacterium
CCTCAGCACTGAGGGATCCAAACCGGCTCCGTTCAACAACTGTAAAGCGGTTGGAACGAACAAAACCCGCTTCAATCGCATTTCCTACCCCGATAGCGTAGTCATAGCTGTACGTATTTGCGGTTGTAAAATGATATATAGCTACAATGTCCTTTCCATCTTTGCTGGTGGCCATGCCGGCACCTTGTGGAAGCTCTTCCTTTTGAGCAAGGACGGGCGCGGCAGTTTTGGTTGCAGATTTAGATTTCGTCTGCGGAAAAGCGGAGACTGCAATAAGACAAAGCGATTGCAGGATCAGGTGTTTATAATTCATCTTCTGGTTGGTTTAGGTTTTCCTGGTATTATGTTTATTGTTTTTTTAAACCTTTTAGTAAACAGAGCGACCATTTCGACTGGACATTACTTATTACCTGTAGGCCTACTCCTTCTAAGCATCCCAATATTTGGATCTTATAAATCCAGTCAAACACTCTCATCCGATAAAATTTCAAGTAATTGAATTCATAGTCCTAATTCCGGTTGGACCTGTTGGCAATCCCATTCCGGAACTGGAAGAGATTACCGCTTCAATCCTGCTGATCTTGTTGTAATTCATTTTTGGATACAGTAAGATATCAATGGATCGGTTGGCGGGTAAGCGGAGATCCAATTTTAAATATCCAGTATTCAGGGGGGCAGAAATAAAGTCAAATAATCGGATCAGATCTGTGTTCGACACATTATCCTATTCACTATTCTATTTAATAGTCAAAGTCCTGTGTTATATACACCCCAAAAAGATCCATAACAATCCAATTCTATACTCCCTTGTCAGATGATTGGAATATGAAGAGACTGATTGATGGAAGTTTTTTTAAAAGGACTAAGCGCTTGTTAAATGGAAACTCCGAACCGAGAATTATTTTCAGAAGGTGCGTATAGAGAAGCTCACTGAATATAGTATAGGATATATCTTTTTTGCCTTTCCGGTAATTTTCAGTGAATGCGTTCAAATATAATTCGCATTTTTTAATAGCGCAAGAGGCGTTATAATTTTTTTTAGACTTAAGATTTTTTTTGAAAACAGATCCGGGAACTGGCGCCAGATTGGTATCGCGCTTTTTATTCATTTTTAAAAAATTCGTGGATAAGATTTCAGTAGCGGGATCTGGAGCCTAACCTGTTAGTTCAAACGAGTGGTGAAATCCTCAACCAATTCCCATCAGTATGTAAAGTTTGTTAAAGAAGACTTTCCGTAATCTTCAGGCAAAGAGACGTATTGAATGCAGATCTCTAAAACAAAAACCCTCATCAAACATTTGCCTGATAAGGGTTCATTTTTAAAGCGTACCCGAGACGGGAATCGAACCCGTACTTCCGTTGCGGGAAACAGGATTTTAAGTCCTGCGCGTCTACCTATTCCGCCACCCGGGTAACAATCATGTCTAAACAAAAAATTCCATCACAGGATGGAATTTAATTTTGAGCGGAAGACGAGATTCGAACCCGCGACCCTCACCTTGGCAAGGTGATGCTCTACCAGCTGAGCTACTTCCGCATTTATTGCCGCCGGTTAAAGATTTCCCTTTTCCTGCAAGCGATGAAAATTTTGGCCTGGGCCTCCATTTCCGTTTTTATAAAGAGCTTTTTTTCTAACGGATTGCAAAGATAAGATTCATACTCTTACTGCAAAATTTTTTACAACAATCCTTCCAACCTTATTTGTATTTCGGCGTATACAGGGTATTGTCGGGCACCGTTACATCCGGACGACCTTTGTACCGGTGCTTAAACAAACTATACGACCCGCCGATTACCAGAGCCACAATTAAAAGCACCTGAAGGTAAAAAAGGAAACTGGAAGAATGCACCCAGTTGTATCCAAAATCTTTTTCGCGGTAATCTTTTTCGTCTATGTATTGATGGTCCATATCTGATTGATTGCTGTGCAAAAATAATGGTTCAGCCGATATAACACGAATTCTTCTAAACTATTTCTGAGAACTTCTTTTTTCCCCCTATAAAATGATCCCAAACAACGCTGTTTTTATAGTAGCCATTCAGTTTCACTCGTTTAGGCAAATTCAGACCGGTTCTTTGTTTCGGCAAAAACAGCCAGTAGATAAAATGAAAATGCGCCTTGAATACCGCAGTGAAATAAGTTAATTCACCCCCCAGCAAAGATTTAAACGCAGAGACCGCATCGAGCAGGAATCGCCAGGAAATTTTCCAAACCCGCTGAAAAGGCGGAAGATTTTTGGCCATCATGATCAGGTTATTCCGGAAATTCAGGAATACCTTTTTTTTATTTCCCTTCGGCAGCGTACCCGCGCCTACATGGTAAACAATCGATTCCGGACAACTGTAAATCAGGTATCCCGCGCGTTGTATCCGCCAGCATAAATCAATTTCTTCCTGATGCGCGAAAAAATAAGGATCAAATCCGCCCACACGCTGGAAAACCTCCGCCCGGATGATCAGTGCAGCCCCACTGGCCCAGAAAATGGGCTCCGACTGATCATACTGTCCCAGATCTTTTTCACAATAATCAAATACCCTTCCCTTTGCAAAGGGGTAGCCCAGATAATCGAGCCAGCCACCAGCCGCCCCGGCATATTCAAATAAGGTAGGATCGGAATATTGCAAAATTTTTGGCTGACAGGCAGCGATTGCCGGACTGGATTCCAATAAACCGATCGCCGGCCGGATCCATCCCCGATCCACTTCTACATCTGAATTTAACAATACATAATAGTCCGACTGCACCTGCTTCAGGGCTTCATTATATCCTTTTGCAAAACCATAATTCTGATCGAGCTGAATAATTTCCACCGTTGGATAATTCGCCCGAACGAATCTTACGGAATCATCGGTCGATGCATTATCAGCCACCAATACCCGAAAATTTTCATAGTCGGTTGCCAGCACCGAAGGCAGAAACTGTTCGAGATATTTTCTCCCGTTCCAGTTTAATATAACGATGGAAACAAGCGGCTTCAATGATGGTTGACTAATGGTTTAAAAAAATAAAGGAAGCAAAGGAACGGTTTTTATAAATTAGTTGGATGATTCAGGCTCTTTTTAACTGGAGAACAGGACTTGCCATTATTGCGATCCTGATCATCAGCGGCACCATATTTTATTCGCAATACCTGGCTTCGAAAATCGCAAAAGAAGAAAGACAAAAAGCCGAAGAATGGGTGGAAGCCGGGATCCTGCTCATCAACGACCGCAGTGGGATCAGCGATAAACTGGTCAGTATTATCATTTCGGAAAATAAATCAATCCCCATCATTCATACCAATGAAAAAGGCGAGATCATTGATCATGTAAACCTGGATACCGTAAAAGTGGCCCAGGATCCCGATTATGTTTTTGAAAAGCTCGAAGAATTTAAATCGGAAAATGAACCGATCATCTGGGCCAATCCTTCCGATTCCACTCAGAAAAACATCTACTATTTTGGGCATTCCAGTTTGCTGAACCAGGTTCGATATTATCCGATCGTACAATTGTTCATCGTTGGATTATTTATTATTCTAACCATCATTGCTTTAAATATCAGTTATACTTCAACCCAGAACCAGGTCTGGGCGGGAATGGCAAAGGAAACTGCCCATCAGCTGGGAACTCCGCTAACCTCCCTCGAAGGCTGGGTGGAAATGCTGAAAGAAACCGGCACCAGTCCCCGCATCACTCAGGAAATGGAAAAAGATGTGGACCGCCTGAAACTGGTATCCGACCGATTTGGAAAAATCGGAAGCTCGCCCAACCTGGAAGAAAATGATCTGGTTTCGCAAGTGCGTACCATGCTCGACTATATCCGCAAAAGAGCCCCCGGTACCGTACACTTCAACCTTCAGACCAATGCGGATATGATTGTGGCGCGGATCTCGCCGCCCTTGTTCGACTGGGTAATAGAAAACCTGTTGAAAAACGCTTTGGATGCCCTGGAAGGCAGGGGCAAAATTGATGTTTCGATCGAAACAAAAGACCGGCAGGTCCGGATTGATGTGGTTGATACAGGCAAAGGAATTTCAAAACAACATCTCCGCAATGTTTTCCGGCCCGGATTTACCACCAAAAAAAGAGGCTGGGGTTTGGGATTAAGTTTATCCAAACGAATTATTGAACAATATCATGGGGGAAAAATCTTCGTCAGTCATTCCGAACCGGGAAAAGGAACGGGGTTCCGGATCCTGCTTAACAAATAAAAGAACGGGCTTTGAAATTTTTGCAAAGTATAATTCCAAACTCCTATTTTTGCAGCCACTTCAAAAACGCGGCGGTGGCGAAATTGGTAGACGCTCTACTTTGAGGTGGTAGCGCCGTAACTGGCGTGGGAGTTCGAATCTC
>JAEZAY010000129.1 GCA_023427575.1 Bacteroidota bacterium
CGGAACGCGAGTCGGAAGTCCAGTCTGGGTGCATTCGTTGAAAGCGTTATTTTCCTATTACATCTAAGGAAATAAAAATCGAAAATATATAAAGTATAAAAGTGCTTAAATACTTTAAATAATCGTAGTTTTGTTTTTGAAGCGATTTTATTCATTTAAAACAAAATTCAGGTATCATGAGTTCCGAATATACATCCACCAAACGTAAACGCGTGGTTATAGTTGGTGCCGGCTTTGCCGGACTGACCCTGGCCCGGAAACTATCGCCGCTTTATTTTGAGGTGGTTCTAATCGACAAAAATAATTACCATCAGTTTCAGCCTCTCTTATACCAGGTGGCTACCGCCGGGCTGGAGCCGAGCAGCATCAGCTTCCCGCTTCGAAAAATATTTCAGAATAAAAGCAATATCTATATCCGGATCGCCGAGGTAAAAAGGATTCATCCCGATCGCTCTGTTATTGAAACTTCCATAGGGACAATGATGTACGATTACCTGGTACTTGCCAGTGGTGCCGAAACCAACTTTTTTGGAAACCGTCCCCTGCAGCAGAACAGTTATTCAATGAAATCGGTTTCAGACGCGCTGTTAATCCGTAACAGTCTGTTGCAAAACTATGAGCAGGCCCTGGTTAGTTCCGATGAAAATGAAAGGGAGTCGTTATTAAACATTGTCATCGTGGGGGGCGGACCCACCGGGGTAGAACTGGCGGGCGCGGTTGCCGAAATGCGAAATCAGCTATTGCCCAAAGACTATCCCGAGCTCAATTTTAACCGGATGAAAATTTATCTTCTGGAGGCTGCGCCAAATTTACTGGGGTCGATGAGCCGGCGTTCAGCAGAAACCGTGCGCAACTATCTGGTCAAAATGGGGGTGGATCTTAAAACAAATCTGGCGGTGACAAATTATGACGGCAGAACCGTTGAACTGAGTGATGGTGGTTCCATTCAGAGCCGTTGTTTGATCTGGACGGCCGGAGTAAAAGGTCTTCCTATCCCTGGCTTGCCACAGCATTGCCTTTTGCCGAATCAGCGCGTATTGGTGGATGGTTATAACCGGGTTCCCGGCATGAACAATATTTTTGTGATCGGCGATCTTGCTTCGATGAGCAGTGAAGCCAATCCAAAAGGTCATCCACAGGTTGCCCCGGTAGCCATGCAGCAGGCTTCATTGTTGGCAGAAAACCTGAAAAGAATAGCCGATGGGAAAACTAAAAAACGTTTTCAATACAAAGACAAAGGCAGCATGGCAACCGTAGGTAAAAATAAAGCAGTGGCTGAATTAAAATCGCTGCGCTTCAGCGGTTACCCGGCCTGGGCCATGTGGATGTTTATTCATTTGATGTCGGTGATCGGGGTTAAAAACAGAGTTCTAATCCTCATCAACTGGGTATGGCAATATCTTACTTATGATCAATCCTTACGGTTAATTATAAAGCCCAGTGAAAAGAAAAAACAACCGGGAATACCGGAAATCCGAAGGCCCATTCGTCAAACGGCCTGATTGTTTTGTGATTGAATGGCCATCCGGTGGTTATAATTTATAACCTGGCTTATTTCTTATCTTCGGAGAAGAAGCAGCCTTTTGCTTTTCTTTTAATTAATAAATTAACTGCTATGGAAAACAAATCATCTGAACAAGACCATCAGCGTCCCGATGGCAATCGATTGTTAGATGCATCGCTGTTTCGTATGGATTTGAATCAGTTTGCAGATCAGATTAAAAACGAAGCGGGCTGGAAAACGGGCGACAAAAATTCAATCACTGTTTACAAATCGGAAAACCTGCGGATCGTTCTGATTGGGTTGCACAAGGAAGCTGAACTCAAAAAACATACCGCGATAGGCACTATCAGCGTGCAGGTTCTGGAGGGGAAAATCAGGTTTTCCACCGAAGAAGAAAGCGTTGAATTAACAAAAGGGGAAATGATTGCGCTGCATAAACAAATTCCGCATCAGGTTCAGGCAATTGAAGAAAGCATCTTTCTGCTCACTGTAGCTGTAACCTGAGATTTATTTGTTTTTCGGGTGATTTTTTGAATTGCCTGAACTCTCCGGCAACACCGGCAATTGAATATGATATTGAATGGCAATTAAGCGCACCAGAATAACCGTTAGTGCTCCGATAAGTTCACTCAGATCGGATGGGAAATCCAAATAATAAAAAATAAAATAAACCAGGCCCCCGGCCACACAGGCGAGGGCATAAACATCTTTCCGCAGGATCAGCGGCACCTCGTTTAAAAGAACATCGCGTAAAATTCCGCCAACGGCGCCTGTGGCGGTACCCATAAAAATGCAAACCCAAACGGGAAGCCCGGCATCCTGACTTTTGGTTAAACCAACAATAGTAAATAGTCCGAGGCCAATTGTATCGAATAAAAACAGCGTTTTACTCCATTTGGTGACTTTATCCTTAAACAAGATAGTAACCGCCAGGGCTAATGCGGTGATCAGAAAATAACTGCTGTTAAGCATCCAGAACGGCGTTACATCCAGCAACAGATCGCGGAATGTTCCGCCTCCTGTGGCCGTTACTAACCCGATTATATAAGCGCCAAACCAGTCGATCTGTTTGCCAGATGCCATTCTGATTCCACTGATCGCAAACGCAAAAGTTCCCAGCAGCTCGATGATTATCGTAAAATTGATTTCCAAGAATGCGGTTTGTTATTTTCTAATTTTCTTGTAACTGTAAAAATCCATTGTCAATCGAAGATACAGAAGCTTAATGCCGGATTTCGGAAAAGCTTCCCCTTCCCATACTTAATTTCCCAACTGCATATGATCCATCAGGCTGCCAAATATCTGACGTTGACCCACCCGTTTGAAACCCATTTTCGTGTATAGCGATTTCGCGATCATATTTTCTGCATCTACCAATAATCCCAATTTTTGTTTTTGTCTATGAACATATTCCTCAATGGCAAACTCCATCAGTTTACTTCCGATGCCGCGGCCCTGCATGGAAGGCAGCACCCCGATCGTATCAAGATAATATTCGTTCCCAAAGCTTTCGTCTTCCAATTCCAGTCCTGGATTATAATGCTCACGAATGTACCGGAGCACCGGTGCCCGCAGTTCATACAGCCTGTCACCATCGTAAATATTAATCGTACCTGCTATTTCCAAATCCAATTCCGCTACATAACAATTCTGGTAAGAGTATTGATTAGCTTCTTTTTCCGCGAACGTTAACAAAAACGCAAATGCATCCCGGCGGTTTCTTTTTTGAATAAACTGGTAAACTATTTCTTCCATGGCCAGCAATAGGCAGTCAGCGATTCCTTCGGCATCTCTTTTTTCTGCCTGGCGAACGATCATAGATCAGCATTTAACGGTTAAGGGAATTAAGGCAGAACCACCAGTGGCAGCGAAGCATCGTCTATCAACTGATTGATCAAATATTTCCGGAATAGCTGATCGCTGAGTGCCCGCGAACCTTTTTGCACGACAAGCACCGTATTTGCCTGGGCGCAAACAATTGTTTTTAGTTCTTCCAGAACATCAGAGCCTTTTGAAACCTGGCATTTGATCTCCGGGCTGTTCTGAAATTTTAAACGCAGTTCCTCCAGATACTCTAAACTTTCATTTTCCGCATCATCGTTTTCTATAATCGATATGAACTGAATCCGGCGGATAGTTTCCCGAAACGTTTCAGTGAAATGGCGGAAAGCGGTTTCATTTAAAACAAAGCGGTCATTTATCGCAACGATGATATTTTCGGGGATCAGGTTACAGAAATTTTCCAGTCCTGTACAAAGTTTGGAAGGCACCGCCACCGTAATCCCGGCTGCCGAATTAATGACAGTGTTGGCTGTACTTCCGATAAAGATCTTTTTTAAAAAGCCTGTTCCCTTTATGCCAAGGAAAATATAATCAACAATGGTATCCGTTCTCAATTCCTGCAGTTGATCCGGAATTTCTTTTTCGCTAACCAGTAGCTGCAGATGGCCGTTTCCGGGAAACTGCGCCTCGGAAATCTGCCGCAGTTTTTCCAGGGCCTCTTCTTTTTCGTTTTCTGCAATTTCGGCCCTGATCTCGCGATCGCTCATTGCCGGTATGACCGGAACTGATTGATGAAGCAACAATAATTCAGCCCCGGTAATCTGGCTCCAGCGCTTGCCAAGCTCAGCAATGGTTTGTGAATAAGGAGAAAAATCAATTAATACAATAAATCTTATTTTGTCCACCATAATGAATAAATAATCCGTTGATCTGGCTTCAATAACAGGATCAAATTAATGAAATTTGAATAGACAGCCATCATTGGCAGAAGCTATTTCAGATTCCGGCGGTCAGTCTTGTTGTATGTTGGCTTATACTTTTTAATTATGACGCTTCATCCGGCTTTAATATTTGCAGGCGGGCTTGTCATTATTCTGTTGGGTGCCGAGCTGGTTTTAAGAGGCGCTTCGCGGATAGCAGCCATGCTGGGCATTCCGCCCATGATCATCGGCGTTACCGTTGTGTCGGTTGGAACCAGTATGCCCGAACTGGCGGTGGGGGTAACAGCGGTAACCGATGGCATGGGGTCGCTGGCCGTTGGAAATATTGCGGGCACCAATATCCTGAATATCCTCTTTATTATGGGGCTTAGCGCGGCAATCCGTCCCTTGAAACTGCATCTGGCCAGCATCCGCCTCGATCTTCCTGTCATGATTGCTTCTGCCATTATCTTGTTTATAATGGCGGTAGATGGAGTGCTTACCCGCATGGAAGGGATCGTTCTGGTGCTTGCTTCCATTCTTTATGCGGCAGCCCTGGTTCTTCATAGTAAAAAGGAATCAGTAGAAATAAAAAAGGAATACGAAGAAGAATTTGGCTTGATCAGCTTATTGAAGGAGCGTTCGAAGTTAACAATGACGATAAATGCGGCCATCCTACTAATCGGCATTGCCCTCTCGGTGCTGGGCGCAAACCTGCTGGTAGAAGGCGCCGTCAGCATTGCGCTGGGAATGGGTGTTTCAGAAGCGGTTATTGGTCTGACCATTGTCGCCATCGGAACTTCGGCTCCGGAACTGGCAACCACAATGGTGGCAACGTATAAAGACGAACGGGATGTGGCTGTTGGCAACCTGATCGGCAGCAGTATTTCAAATATACTGGTGATCCTGGGTTTAACCTGTATTGTTGCGCCGGACGGAATTGATATTGGCCGCGACGTGCTCTGGATTGATCTGCCCCTGGCCGCAGCCGTAGCCATCGTTTGTTATCCGGTGTTCCGGAGCGGGCAAATGGTAACCCGAAAAGAAGGAATCGCTTTTGTTTCGGCCTATCTGATCTACATGCTGATTTTGATATTCTTCCGAACCTAAATTGAAACAATATGTCCTTCGAAGCAGGATTTAAATGCGGATTTTTACTTAAAACTGCTCTCCGAAAAATTGGCTTACGCGGAGAGCTTAGGCTCTGTAAGTTTACTTTTTGAATTCGCCGATATGCCATAGGATATTGGAAGGATCATGCACAAAACATTCACTTCCCCATTCAAGGGTTTTAATAGGAACCAGTTTTACGGATGGATATTTCGCTGGAAGATTTAATTCCTGGATTTCGCTCCAGTATGTCTGAACATCGTCTACTTCCAGAAATAACATGGTATTGTCCACCCATTCTTTTACGTAATAATCCTGCAGGTAGAAAGCCAGATCGTTTAACCGGAACAATGACATCTCAGCCGAAATCACCGTTTCTTTAAAACCCCAATCATTGTAAAAACTTCTTGATTCCGGATAGTTTTTTGCGCCGATAAAAGGCCGGATGGAAATGGTTTTGAATGGCATAAACAGAATTGAAACTTTAATATAAGCGTGAATAATCATTAAAAGCCGCCTGTATGCTCCGTCCCTGCGGTAATGAAGCTTTACATCAGATTTCATTACCCATAAATTATCTTATCGGGAATTAGGGGTCGGGAATTTAGGGAAAGAACGGGAGCCCTACTGCATTAAATTTAGTCATTTAGCGCAGCAAGACATAGGTGTTTGGTTAATTATTTTCTTTTGGCCTGAAACC
>JAEZAY010000139.1 GCA_023427575.1 Bacteroidota bacterium
GATCGAGGCTTCTGAAAAACTGGTTAACGGACTAAAAGACCAGATCAGACAGAAACATGAGGAAGTGATCATTTACAATGAACAACTGAAAGAAAACGCCATTCGCCAGGCCCAGGACGATATCAACCGCTTAACGAATCTGGTCTTTTCCCTGCATAATAAAATTGAAAACCTGCATGGCACTCTACACAGTTCTCAAAACCGGCTGGAGGAAATGCAGTTAAATCTGGAAGAAACGATTGCGTCTATTGAAGGCACGAGAAACGAATGGACGGGTCTGGTAAATCTTTTGAATGAATTAAGAGAAAAACTCAAAGAATCGGAATCCGATTATAAATCGGCTGAATCAGATTATAATAATTTGCTGGCTGGTTATAACGAGTTTAATCTGCAGGTTACCCGACAGCAGAGTAAAATAAACGCTCTGAAGCAGGAAGCTGACTTCAAATCGAACCAGTTACGGGATTTGCGCCAGCAGATCGATACGAATATTTCGCAGTTGAAACAAACCGTTGAAAATATTTCGGAAAGCACGGAACTGTTAACCACTGCGGAGTCGGCATTGGTCGATTTACTTCGTAGCAAGGAAGAGAATCAGAAACAGTTAAATGAAGCCGATCAGGAATATTATAATTTCAGAAACCGGCTCAGCGAAAAAGAATCGGAACTCAGGCATAAGGTAAAAGAAAAGGAACAGATCGAGCATTTGCTCAGCGAGATTAAAGACAGGCTGAATGAATTAAAATTACAGCTTGCCGGCATGAAGGAACGTTTAAATGTGGAGTTCCGGATCAATCTGGATGATATCATCGATCAGCCCCGTTCCGGCGAAACGCCGGTAGAGGAACTGCAGGAAAAAACCGAGCGGATGAAGAAGAGAATGGAAAATCTTGGAGAGGTGAATCCAACGGCGATTGAGGCATTCACAGAAATGAAAAAACGGTATGAGTTCATACTTGAACAAAAAAATGATCTGGTAACGGCAAAGGATAGTTTACTGCAAACCATTCAGGAAGTGGAAGCTACCGCCAACCAGCAGTTTCTGGATACATTCAATAAGGTACGTGAGAATTTTCAGAAGGTATTTAAAGCCCTTTTCACTGAAGATGATACGGCGGATATGGTACTTGAAAATCCTGAAAACCTGGCTGAAACCGGAATTGATATTATCGCGAAACCCAAAGGTAAACGCCCATCCTCCATTACGCAATTGAGCGGGGGCGAAAAAACTTTAACGGCTACGGCATTGCTGTTTTCTATTTATTTGATCAAACCGGCTCCGTTTTGTATCCTGGATGAAGTAGATGCGCCGCTTGATGATGCCAATGTGGGGAAGTTCACTAACATGATCCGGAAGTTCAGCGAAGAAAGCCAGTTTATCATTGTAACCCACAATAAAATGACGATGAATGCTGTGGATGTAATTTATGGCGTTACCATGCAGGAGCCCGGGGTCAGCAAACTGGTTCCCGTCGATTTCAGGAATCTGAACTAAAGTAGTAAAACGTTTCGGGTATTATAACCCGTTATTGGTTAACGGCAGTGAATAAGCAGATGTTATTTCTGAAATCAAAAGCTCCATACGAGGCGACCCTTGTATGGAGCTTTTAATTTACCGTCGATTTATTTGCCGTGAGTGGCCGCGGAAAGCGTTTCCAGATCCCGGTCGAACAAATACATTCCGCCCTTATCATCTCCAATCAGTTTTAGTTTATCGAGAATGTTCCTGGCCAGCGATTCTTCTTCTATCTGTTCGGCTACATACCATTGCAGAAAATTATGGGTGGTATAATCTTTATCCTGAATACAAAGTTCTACCAGCGCATTGATCTCATTTGAAACTTTTATCTCATGGGAAAGTATGGTTTCAAAAATCTCATGAATACCGGTATAGTCTTTCGGAGGAGCATCCAGTCCGGGTACAATGGCATGGCCGCCGCGATCGTTGATATACTTGAACAGTTTCAGCATATGCATTCTTTCCTCGTCGGAATGATGGTACAGAAATTTAGCTATACCATTATAGCCTTTTAATTCGCACCAGGATGCCATTGAAAGATAGTACATAGACGAAAATCCTTCCAGATCTATCTGGCGGTTTAAAGCTTCTTCAATACGGCTGGAAATCATATTTCAGTTTTTATTTGAATTGGTTCAAAACAGAATTCTTTTTAGAATATACCCGTCAAATTACGAATTTTGATTCATCGATTCCAACCGATCATTTATGTATAAAACCATTTTGCTCTTAACTCTCTCGAATGTATTTATGACCATCGCCTGGTACGGGCATCTGAAAGGGAAAGAAATTGTTTTATGGAAAGCGATATTAATTAGCTGGGGGATTGCTTTTTTTGAGTATTGCCTGATGGTTCCGGCAAACCGGCTTGGCTATGCAAACGGAATGAGCGGATTCCAATTGAAGATGACCCAGGAAGTTATTACCCTGATCGTATTTTCCCTGTTTGCTGTCTGGTATCTGAAAGAGCCTTTTCACTGGCGTTATCTGGTCAGTTTTGCTTTTCTGATGGGCGCTGTTTATTTTATGTTTAAGAAGTAGGGCTTCGGTATCATATTGTCTGGGTAAATGTATTCCGTGGGCCTCGAATTACCATTGCAGGGTGGCAATCCGACCCTTGGAGCCGGCCAGAAAAACGGCCCTGCCTTTTTTGGCTTTACGGACAACATGAAAACCGGAATCGCTGATCTTATTCCAGTTCAAACCACCATCGACGCTGAGATCAACTCCCGAGGTTCCGCAGGCGATCAGCTTTTTCGCATTCAGATACTCCACCGAACTCCGATAACCGGCCGGGGGATTCAGGGGATTTGTCCAGGTTCTGCCTCCGTCGGCGGAAACCGCGCTATTGAGGGTCTGAATGGTGTCATTCGCATAATCGCCGCCTACCACAAACAGATGTCGGCTGCCTTTTCGTTTTTTATAATTTCTAACGGCCACCGAGTTTGCGCCCATAGAGGCGCTGCTTTTTATGATGGGCAGATCAACGCGCTGATCTTTAAAAAAGAAAGCTCTATTGCTGACAAAACAGGCCTGATCCCGGGCCAGGCTCCTGATATTGGTACCGCTGGCGGCAAAGCAGGCTTCGCCCGAATCGGCTACAGGCCTGTTTTCAAACGGGATCTCCTTCCAGGTCTTTCCGCCGTCAAAAGTTCGGCTGATAAAGAACCGGCCCTCAATGGGATCTCCTATGACAATCCCGCTTTCTTCGGTCCAGAATTCCATGGCATCGAGAAACATGCCGGTATCGGTGTTTTCATACACCTTGTTCCAACTGCTGCCTCCATCCTGGGTTCTTAAAATTATCGCCGGTTCAGCAACGGCAATGATCACCGCAGTAGAGGAGTCAAAGGCTTCAATATCGCGGAAATCTCGTTTTTCATAACCGCTGACGCTGAACCATTGCCAGGTTTTTCCGCGGTCCACCGATTTGCCTACTTTCCCATTGCTGCCCGAAACCCAGATCACTTTATCATTTACTACCGACAATCCACGGATACTGGTATTCGAATCAGAATGCAGCAGTTCAATAGCCTGACCCCAGATTCCGAGTGGCAGCAGAACCAGCAAAGCAATCCGGATCAGCAAAATCATTTGGATTCAAATTGACGGGTGATTTCCGAAAGACTGATCACCCCCTGGCGGCGCCCGATTTCTTTTTTATTGTTGTTGAAGATAAAGGTCGGGTGGCCATCTACATTCAGTTCTTTTTCGAGGTTCTGATGAACTCCGGCTTCCAGGCGCATCAGCCGGATCCCGGTATGCAGATTTTCCATCGAATCGAGGGTGGGCTTCATCTGCCGGCAGGGTGGGCACCAGGGCGCGCCGAAATTAACAAGCACCATTCCATCGGAAGGAATTGAATGCAGGTACTCAGAATAGGAGATTTCTTTGGCGGCTTCGGGATTCTCCAGCGGCTTCTGCTCTTTTTTCCACTGGTTCGTTCCTCCTTTCAATTCGTATACCTGATACCCTTTTTTACGAAGATATTTGGCTGCTTCCGCGCTGCGGATTCCGCTGGCGCAATACGCATAAACCGGCAGGCTTTTATCAAGGTGTTTGGTTCTTTCCATGAACGATTCCTGTTCCCACCAGTCGGCATGTAAAGCATCTTTAATATAGCCTTTATCAAATTCCGTCTTGGTACGTACATCAAGCACCTGTACTTTCCGGCTGCTGATCTGAGCCTGAAATTCATCTGGACTCAAAACGGCCTTTGATTGCGCAAGCGCCTGAATTTGGAGAATGCTGAAAGCCAGCAATGCAATAATTTTCATGTAGCAAAGGTAAAGATTTCAACTCAGGGCAAGACGCGCGCCAGGGGCAAAAAAAGACAGCTCAAAAAAGAGCGGCCTCTAATTTTTTCAGTCGACCTAAACCAGTTGGTTGTTTTCAATGTTTCGGATCTCGCTGGTTCATTCAGGGTTTTCAGGATATTCGACTGGGCTTTCTAGGAATACTGGCGTTCTTCATCAACATTGGATTTTACTGTTTTTCTGGATTTGGTGAAACCGTGCAACCGCTTGCTTCGGGTTTCGTGGTTCTTCGAATCGATATTGGATCGTTGGCTCCCAGAGCATATTGGATTAACAATACAAACATACAATGGCGTTAACAAATCTAATAGCGCATTTATGCCTCATTTCCAATCTACAGTTATTACGGTGATTATCGAAAAATAACTTACTCAACCTGAACCTTTTACCAAAACTACCTGTAGTTTTTACGAAAGCCTGGCAGAAATAAAAAGAGGATAGCTGTTACACTATCCTCCAGATTGTAAAATATTGATTTTCTTTTACTTAAACCGATCATTAAAATCTTTAGCCGAGCTGTTAACGGCTTCGTATTTTTACTTAAAGTAAAACTTGAGGTAAAGGTTAGAATGCTTTTTTATCCGACTTCAGCGGTGGCAGTTTGAAATTGTCGAGCGGACTTTTCAGTGCAATCGCCTTTTCCACTTCCTCTGCTTTCCTTGGAGCAGCACCGGAAAGCATTTCAAAGTCGTTCTCACGGATCAGGATATCGTCTTCAATCCGTACGGCAATACCCCACCATTTTTTATCACAGGGACTTCCTTCCGGGATATAGATCCCAGGTTCGATGGTTATCACCATTCCTTTCCGGATCTCACGGGTATTATTCCGGTCATGAACATCCATTCCGAGATGATGACCCAGGCTATGCGGGTAATATTTCCGGATCTCCTCCTTCTTTTGGATAATGCCAAGTTTTAGCAACCCTTCTGCCAGCACATTGGTAGCGGCGGCATTCAGTTCCTGCCAGGATGTACCATTTTTACAAAGTTTAAAGGCCGCTTCCTGCGCATCATAAACCAGATTATAGATCAGTTTTTGCTCGGTACTGAATTTGCCATTGGCGGGAATGGTGCGGGTTACATCTGCCGTATACCCGTGGTATTCGGCTCCTACATCCATCAGGATCAGCTCATTTCCCACTTTCGTTTTATTATTTTCAATGTAATGCAGAACGCAGCCATTGTTCCCGGCTCCCACAATGGAGGGATACCCCACGTATTCGGCGCCGTATTTTTTATGAACAAATTCATGCAGACCCTGAATCTCGGTTTCACTCATGTTGGCATGAACGGCCTTCATTACTTCCAGTTGGCCGATACAGGAAATTTCCACGGCTTTCCGAAGCAGGGCCATTTCTTCATCGGTTTTAATCTGGCGCAGCTCTCCGGTTATATGGCGATATCCTCTCGGATTCAGTTTTTTATTGTCGGCCAGGCTTTCCTTTATTCCTAACTTTTCTTTTAGTTGTTTGATTAGATCAAAAAGATCAGCAGGGTCATTCCGGGAATCCGAAACATCAATTGGAAGGGCATCCAGGTAAATGGAATCAAATTTTGAGAGGTCGATCGGGATATTTTTAAAATCTTCCCCGTTATACACCGCGTTTAACCGAAGCTGGTCTTTCACGCCTTCAACCCCCATTCTGATCCCCGTCCATTGTTCGGCCTGTGGATTCCGCTTTTGTACAAAGATGAGATCCCTGAATTCACCATTTGCCCCTTTTTGGGCTTCCTTAAAAATCAACATCAGCGAATGCGGCTCTTTATAACCCGAGAAATAATACAGATCGGGGTTGGGATGATAGATATAATCTACGTCATTACTGAAGTTGCGGGTAGGGTAGGCCATCACGATCGTTACCGAATTGGGGGCCATCAGTTCTCTCAGGGCTTCTCTGCGGCCCGCATGAAATTCAGCCGGCAGGTAGTCTTGCGGCAGGTTTTTCTGACCATAACTGAATAGTCCGGCAAAAAGACAAATCGTAAATAAAATTCTTCGCTTCATATTTTTTCAAATGTTAAAGGGCTAAATATATGAATTGTTTTAGCTGCAAATTGTTAACACTGGCGCCTTCCGTTTTTTTAAAGGGAGAAAGTTGGCCGACCGTAAAATCCGAAATTGGATCCGAAAGTACAATTACCCAAGTTCTGAAGCAGCGGCAATATTTCGGTTCCGGAAACGATTTTTAGGGGAAGAAAGATCCTGTTGAAAGTGAATGCATATAATATTATTACCGTTCTGGGCCTGATCTCCTATTTTGTTCCGATCCTCATCCTTGGGTTTAAGAAGATCTGGCGGCGATCGCCTTTTTTGCTCTTTGCCCTTTACTGGGTGATTGGTGGGCTGATCAATCTGTCGGACTATATTCCCGGCATCAGCGGCAGACAAATGGAGGTTATTGCCGTTCTGTACAATATCGTTGATTTTCCCCTGATCCTTTTTATTCTATTTCAGAGTACCCGCCATCCGCTGGCGCGGAAGCTCATAGTGATGGCAATGCTGGTTTTATGTCTTGTTTTGATCTTTAGTCCGGGAAAACCAGGAATTTATTACGAATCGGTGCAATATTACCTGGCAGCGGGTCTTTTTGCCGTGGTGGCCGTTCTGATTATCCTGATCCTCGCCTATATTCAGAAAGTGCATCATTCCAATACCGAGTTTGCGCTGATCTTTATTTATTCGGGTTTACTCTTCGAATATGGAACTTTCGTGGTGAATTATATTTTTGATTATTACATGCGGGAATCGTCTTCGCAAGACAATTACCTGATCTATTATCTTTCCACGCTGATTGCGGTGATGGTAGCCTCTTACGGACTTATCTCAGTAAAAAGCCCGAGTACCGGTCCAGGTTATTCAAAAATCGCATAAGCCTTATCGTTTACGTAGGGTCCGCCGGGGTGGCGCGCTGTATAATCAAGATTGATCCAGTAGCGGCCGTTTTCCTCATGATAATAAATATTGCCGGAAACTTCTTTTCCGAATAAATGCACCACCGCTTTCTGAAATGTTTCAAATTCTTCTTTATTACCGCAGTACATTTCCGGGTAAAGATGGCCTTCGGTCAATACCATCCGGCACCGGGCCCCGATAGATCGCATGGCCGAAACCATTAAAATCGTATGATCATCACAATCGCCCCCCATACCGTTCAGAATGGTTTCGCGGGGGGTAGCGAAATATTCATCTCTTTCAGAATCCGGAACATATTTAAAATGGCGGTTAATATGGCGGAACAGCGAGAGTTTTCGAACGGTCGCTCCATATTTATAATGGTAGTTATCGAAATTTTCCAGGGAATGCTGTACCGCGAAGTTCCGTACCACCGAATCTTTGTGATTCACTTTGGATTGCAATTGTTTGACCGTTCTGGTGAGGGGGCCGTCGAAAAACGAAGGCGTAATCACCAGGTCGATTTCTTTTTGTTCTTTTTTACCCCAGTTATTCCGAACCATACTGCGGTAATCGTTGATCATGGTTCCAAATCCATATCCGGTTGCGAACTGATTATACAATATGACTCCTATAAACAGAATGAATGCAGGGATGAGAAGGAACCGGAAAATTCGCAATACGATAAAGGTAAACAGGGTGGCGATAACCAGGGAAATCAGCAGATCAAGATTCCAGGATCCCAGCATCAGCGGAGGTACGATCCGGTTAATCAGGGGCGCAAGGGGAAGGATCGTTACGATAGCGATAAAGATCAACAACAGTTTCCGAAGGCCCCGGTATTTATCCTGAGTGTAAAGCATCTTCACCAGATCGTATCGCAAAATCGTACCATGAATTTTAATTCAGGCTTGTTAAAATTAATTCGCCAACTGGAATTCACAGAATCCGAAAAGACCGGCCAAAACCGAAATCGGCAGGCAGCCCCCAAATCAGTAGTGTCCGGGTAATTTTTTCGATGGGCCTCGGAAGAAATCCGTTAAGA
>JAEZAY010000260.1 GCA_023427575.1 Bacteroidota bacterium
TTTGCAGCGATGACAAGCACCCCGACAGTCTGGCAAATGGACATATTAATGAATTATGTGCGAGGGCCCGGAAGGCAGGTATTGATGTTTATAAGATCCTGCAGGCCGCATCGGTAAATCCGGTAAATCATTATAAGCTGGAAGTTGGTCAGCTCAAGCCCGGCGACCCTGCCGATTTTGTAATCTTAAAAGATCTTGAACGATTTGAACCAGTTGCTACCTATATAAACGGAATCCGGGTTTCAGAAAAAAACCGCTCGCTGATCCGACCCGGGCGCCTCCCTGAAGCAGAAAGGCTGAATGTTTTTAACGCAAACCCACATTCGGCTGCAGATTTCCGTTATCCTGCTGTGACGGATGCGGGCTACCTTTTCGGGGTTATTTATGCCGAAGACGGGAAACTGATCACCGGAAAACACCCGGGAATGCCGCTAATAAAAAACGGATTCTATGAACCCAACCCCGATGAAGATATTTTAAAGATCGTGGTGGTAAACCGGTATTCTCCTTCAAAACCGGCCATTGCCTTCATTCATAATTTCAACCTGGAAAAAGGCGCGCTGGCTTCTTCGGTTGCTCACGACTCACACAATATCGTTGCTGTGGGTACCGATGATGATTCCATTATGAAATCTGTAAACGCCGTAATACAGGCAGGAGGCGGCATTTCCTGCTACGATGGCAGGCAGGTCGAAATTCTTGAGCTGCCGGTGGCCGGCCTGATGTCGGACGCCGATGGGTATACTATAGCAGAGGCATACACGAAAATGGATGCGATGGCCAAGGCAATGGGCTCGCGATTATCGGCTCCCTTCATGACATTATCTTTCATGGCTCTGCTGGTAATTCCACATTTAAAACTCAGCGATAAGGGATTGTTCGACGGCGATGCGTTTGCCATTATTGATCCGGTATGATTTCAGGTGGAATGAATCTGAGTTTACCGGAAAAATCAGGGGCTTTACCGGGTTTTTGCGGGAACTGGCCTATAAACCATTGAAGGGAGATTGAATCCGCTATAGATTTGAGAAAAAAAACGATGGATCATAACCAGCCATTAAGGCCTGCGAAAAAAGTAAAGAATAATAATCTGTGGGTAGGACTTCTATTTCTTATTATCGGAAGCTTGCTGATGTCGAAGCAGGTAGGCGCTGATATCCCCGGCTGGGTCTTTAGCTGGCCGATGATCTTGATTGTTGTAGGTTTGTTCATTGGTCTGAAGACCGGGTTCCGCGACTTTGGCTGGCTGATTATGATTGGAATCGGGTTGATATTTCTTGTGGATGATATTGTACCCGAAGCCAATGTGTCAAGATATGGCTGGCCGCTTCTGTTCATCAGCATTGGCGCATTTCTGATGTTTGCCGGGGGCCGCTGTTCGCTCCGAAAAAAGACTACGGTTCCCGAAGCCGGATATACCGTTCCTGAATCCTCTATGGTGGAAGTGTATGATTCGACGAATGCCGATGTTGTAGAGATCGTATCAATCCTGGGTGGTCAGAAAAGACTGGTACTTTCAAAAAACTTCAAAGGCGGTGAAGTGGTAGCCGTTCTTGGTGGCATTGAGTTAAATCTTTCCCAGGCCGATTTTCAGAATACGATCGTAATGGAAGTGGTTCAGATCTTTGGCGGCACCAAACTCATCATCCCCGCCAACTGGGATATTATTACCGACACGGTTGCCATTTTAGGCGGCGTGGACGATAAACGCGTTCCAACCGGCCTGCCGCCCGAAAAAACCCTTGTTTTAAAAGGAGTTACCATTTTTGGAGGCATTGAAATTAAAAGTTTCTGATAATCCTAAAAACGATTTGTATGAACTGGTACATGGCCAAAATAGTTTTCAGAATAATTTGCGGTGAAGGAGATCATAAAGCACAGTTTGATGAACAACTCCGCCTGATCCATGCGGAATCGGCCAGTGAGGCTTTTGATAAAGCGGCTGCCATAGCAATGGATGAAGAAGAAGTGTTTGTAAATAATAACCGGAAACTGGTGCAGTGGAAGTTTATAAATGTTTCGGAGATTCATAAAATAAACGCCCTGATCGACGGCGCCGAATTGTATTCAAGAATTCAGGAATCGGATAATGCCAATCTCTATATGGAGAATATTCATAAAAGAGCTGCATATCTTAAAGCAAACACCGAACATTCCATATTACAAACTTATTAAAGCTATTTTTTGAGGTCTACGTATTTCACAGGTCTTCGCAGTAAAGCGGTGGTATTGGTTGTTCTGGCAATCGCCGTTGCCGTATTTTATTACCTCATCAGGAACTTTGGAATTCGCCATTCGCTTGCTTTGATGGATAGCTGTATTTCCGTTGCCCTGCTGGCGGGAGGATGTATGGTTGTTTTCAACTCACTCCGTTACTACCGGCCGAAAAATTTGCAATACCTGTATCTCCTGATTTGGTGCGCCGCTATAACATTGGTCTGGTATGCTTTAATGAGTTATATATTATCCGTTTTCCAGCCCGATGAAAGCCGGTATCCTGAATTTCTAAACAAATCGATGGAGATCCGGTATCTGATCGGGTTTTTATGTACAGTATGTGCCGCTTTACTAAGTGTTATTAATTTCAATATCCAGGATACAAAGGAAAACGATTCGCGGCGTGAAACGGCTGAAAAGCTGGCCAAAGAAGCAGAATTGTACCGGCTCCGTCAGCAGTTACAACCACATTTTCTTTTTAACAGTTTAAACTCGATCAGCGCATTGGCGGGATCGCAGCCTGAAAGAGCCCGGAACATGATCCAGCAACTCTCAGATTTTTTACGGGGCACTATTAAAAAAGAAGACTCGCAACGGGTATCGCTGGAAGATGAGCTGAACCATCTCCGGCTTTACCTGGAAATTGAAAAAGTACGTTTCGGCCATCGCCTTAACACCGAAATCAATTGTGAAGAAGAATGTTTCAAACTCCGTTTACCCCCCATGCTGCTGCAGCCGGTAGTGGAAAATGCAATTAAGTTCGGTTTGTACGATACCATCGGCGAGATTGTGATCAGGATCAGTGCAAGATGTACAAACCGGGAGCTGCAGATTGATATAGAAAATCCCTTTGATCCGGATACTTCCCTGCGACATGGAACCGGATTCGGATTAAGTTCGCTTCAGCGCCGGCTATATCTTTTATATGCCCGGAACGACCTGCTTTCAACATCAGCCAAAGACAATACATTTAAAACCAGCATAAAAATTCCGCAGAATGATCAAGGCTATATTAATTGATGATGAACCTCTTGCCCGATCGCTCGTTCGGGAATACCTGCAATCATATCCACAGATTTCGGTTATAGATGAATGTAATGACGGTTTTGAAGGCATCAAGTCAATTCTCCAGCATAAGCCTGAGATCATTTTCCTGGATGTTCAGATGCCCAAGATCAATGGATTTGAAATGCTGGAATTAGTTGATACAAGACCGGCGGTTATTTTCACCACCGCCTTCGATGAATATGCGATCCGTGCTTTTGAAAGCCATGCCGTGGATTACCTTTTAAAGCCATTCAGTAAGGAGCGTTTTGATAAGGCCCTGGAAAAATTTCTTAACAATCACCATACCGCATCAAAAGAAGTTAGTGAACTCATTGAAAGCAGTTCTGCCTCGCCACAGCAAAG
This sequence comes from Bacteroidota bacterium, assembly GCA_023427575.1. Classification (GTDB taxonomy): domain Bacteria; phylum Bacteroidota; class Bacteroidia; order Chitinophagales; family Chitinophagaceae; genus Flavitalea. Next base: position 3,628 of record JAEZAY010000260.1, read on the forward strand.
TCAGCGCGTAGTGGTGAAAGACGGAGGTAAAATCCGGATCATCCCCGTTCCTGATATCTACTATTTCGAAGCCGCCGATGATTATGTGAAGCTTCATTCAAAAGACGGTCTTTTTTTAAAAAACAAAACCATGTCATGGTTTGAAAAAGCGCTCGACAACAATCATTTTATTCGTACCCATCGGTCATATATCATCAATATCCATTACATTTCCCGATTGGAGCTGTATGAAAAAGAAGGCTATCTCGCCATTCTGAAAAACGGGCAGCAGGTACCGGTTAGCAAAACGGGCTATGGCCGACTAAAGCTGGCACTTGGAATTTGATGAACCCCGGCAGCCTGATCAATTTGAGCCCGGAAGAAATCCGGCAATAATTTGATAAGGTGATAATGTGATAATGTGGAAATCAGTAGTGTCCGGTTAATAATTTTCAATTTACCTGAAACCTTTAGCAACAATAGGTTACGAGCAGTCATTGAAAATGACCCCTTCCACTTTTTTTTACAAAAAAAGTGGAGCAAAAAAATCGGGCTCCGGAATAAATCCTAAAAATTGAAACTTCCGGCTAAATAAAAACATGTCACAGCGAATCAATATAACCCAGCGCCAGTAGGACTTACGGGCTACAGAACATTTCCGGGCTCGGGTAACAACTGTTTTTATTTTACGCCGTCCGTTTCAATTTTCTTAACGGATTTCTTCCGAGGCCCAGGGGAATACATTTTACCCGGGCAGCAATGATGTGCAAATGTGCAAATTCGGAAGTCTGGAGTTATTAGGGGAATATTTTCTTATTATGCTTGGCTTTCTTATATGCTTTGCGTGAAAATAAAAAGGAAACTTAAAGTCCACAAAGAATGCTCTCCCGAGTCAATCACTCTTCCCCGGGTCTCGGAAGATGTTTCAGAGGTTGAAGGGCTAAGAGATCGTAATTAATCAGTTAACAAATCAGGCTTCCTGTCCGATCCAAACGGCCCCACCAATGCTGTTTCGACGCGAACCGGTAACGCTTGAAAAAACATTGTTTTCTTCCCGCCACCTTAAAACTCCGATCAATGCCATTACAATGGCTTCCTTGTATTCGATCAGCTTTTTATCAGGAACCATCGTTTCCAGGCCTAAACTGAGAACCTGTTCGCGGATTCTCTCCACCAGAAAACGGTTATGAGCGCCGCCGCCGGTAATCATCATCCGCCTCGGGAGATCTGAATAGCTGGATTCTGCCAGGATATTCTGAAGCGCATTTTTTACCTGGATCGCTATATGTTCAACATAAGTACGTAAAATATCTGTTGTGGAACCGCTTCCTTTTACCAGGGGGTACACGACATCGGTTCCAAAACTGTTCGACAAAGATTTCGGGTAGGGCTTACTGTAATACTCCAGATCGCCCAGCACCCTAAGCACTGATTCGTTCAGGTTTCCCGAGGCGGCAAGCCGGCCCTCATCATCGTAAGGCATACCCTCACTGGAGGCAAACCTGTTCAAAATCCGATTTGCAGAACATATGTCGAATGCAATGTATTTATCGGGCCCATTGAAAGAGATATTTGCAATGCCGCCGATATTGAGGAAAAAAGGGAAATCGCCGAACAACAATTTTTCACCGATGGGAACAATGGGCGCTCCCTGGCCGCCAAGAGCAAGATCCATTGCCCGCAGATCACTTACCACATTGATGCCGGTAGCAGCAGCAATAACGGCTCCGCTCCCGATCTGACCGGTGGTTTGCCTGCCGGGAATATGAAAAGTGGTATGGCCATGCGATGCGATCAGCTGCACCTGATATTCGAGATTGTTTTCGCGGATGAAACGGTTTACAAGTTCGGCGGTATAATAGCCGTATTCGGTATCAAGCAGGGCATAGTCGATGGCGGGAAGAGTATCGGCGGTTCTTAGCTTCTGCATCCATTCCTTATCGTAAGGATAACAATCCGAAGCCTTCAGTTCATAACTCCATTTTCCTGCTGATTCATGAAATTCAACAAAGGCAATATCCAGCCCGTCCAGCGAACTTCCGCTCATTAAACCGATCACTCTGTAAACCATCTTATAAATTTTTGATTGCAGATTAAATTTTAGCTTTGCCCAGCAAAATAACGACGAAAGATTGTATCTTCTCAAATAACCGTATCAGGGATGGTAAAGAATTTAAGTCAGGAATATTCAATAATCTGCGACTGGGTAAGCGAACTCCGCGATGTAGAGATTCAGACGGACCGGATGCGGTTCCGCCGGAACCTGGAAAGAATCGGGGAGATTGCAGCCTATGAAATCAGTAAAGTACTTCCGCATGCAGTGAAAGAAATTCAGACTCCGCTGGGAATTGCAACCACCAAAGCAATGGCAGAGCAACCGGTGCTGGCCACCATTCTTCGGGCCGGATTACCGCTGCACCAGGGCCTGCTGAATGTGTTCGACCGCTCAGACAACGCTTTTATCTCGGCATATCGCAAACATCTGCGCGATGGTTCTTTTGAAATCAGCCTCGATTATATTTCCTGTCCGGATATTGAAGGCCGCGTGGTGATCATCTCCGACCCCATGCTGGCAACAGGTTCTTCGCTTGTAAAAACGATCCAGTATCTGAGGGAAGAAGGCAATCCCAAAGAAATTCATATTGTGGCCGCCATTGCCTGTACTGTAGGTATTGAATATGTTCGCCGCAGCGAACCCTCTGTAAAAATCTGGTGTGGTGATATAGATGAAGAACTGACTGCCAAAGGCTATATTGTTCCCGGATTGGGAGATGCCGGTGATCTCGCCTATGGAGCAAAAGTTCAGATGTAAAGATTTTTTTGGATGAATGTTCATATCAGCCGGGTTCCTTAAAACTTTTCCCCCGCCGTTCAGCTTTTTTTGTATTTTGGCTGTCCTTAAGGAAGACACCTAACCTACTCTGATGACCAAATATTTCGCGCTGATACTATCCCTGGCCCTGATGTGTTCGGTAAAAGCGCAGGATCCCAATTTTTCACAGTTTTTTGTTTCCCCTTTAACGCTAAACCCCGCGCTGACCGGCAAGTTTAACGGAGATTTCAGAGTGGCTGGCAATTACCGCGATCAGTGGCCGGAAATCAGCAAGGCTTTTATTACTTCTACCATTTCACTTGATATGCCCGTGCTTCGCGGCAAACTTTCTGACCTCGACACCTGGGGTGTGGGTATAATGGCCATGACCGATAAAACGGCAAACGGCGTATTATCATCCAATTATGTATCCATTACCACCGCCTACCATAAGGGTTTGGATGAAAATGGCTTACACCAGATCGGGGTGGGTTTCCAGGGAACCTATTCCGATAAAAGGCTGGATGGAACCAAGCTCAACTTCGCCGATGAGCTACTTGCCGATGGAACCTGGAACGGCATAAGCGATGAAACCATCGACGATCAGCAACTGAATGTAAACCATTTTGATTTTGCCGTTGGGGCTTTATACAATGGATCCACCGATGGCTTTAACAATTTCTATCTGGGAGTTTCCGCCTATCATCTGAACAAACCCAAAGAATCCTTTACCGGCAATATGTTTTATCAGTTGAATCCACGCGTAACCCTGAATGCCGGGGGTGCCATACCTCTGGGCGATGGTTCCCGTACCATTTACCTAAGCTCATTGTACAGCAACCAGGCCGGAGCCAATAATATTGTGGTTGGTGGAGCAGCGGGATTTTTGTTAAATGATGATGAAGAAAATCCAACGAACTTTTTTGCAGGCGCCTGGACCCGTTTTAATAATGTGAACGATGCGGTGATCCCTTATATCGGCCTGGAGATCGGCGGATTCCGGATCGGGGCTTCTTATGATGTTAATATCTCCAGTTTAAAAACCGCTTCTCAAAGCCGCGGTGGTATCGAGATCTCGCTGATCTACATCAAACGCCCGCCCGGCTATCGCTCCATGCCATGCCCCAGATTTTAAGAACTGTTTTTTTCAAACCGATTGATTGAAATCGAGGCGCAGCGATGATCGGATAAAACCTTCGTTTTATAATGTGATAATGTGATAGTGTGATAATGTGATAATGTGACAATCCGCGGTGCCCGGGTAAAATGTATTCCTCCTGGGCCTCGGAAGAAATCCGTTAAGAAAAATTGAAACGGACGGCGTAAAATAAAAACAGTTGTTACCGAAGTTCGGAGATGATCTCTAGCTCGCAAGTCCTACTGGCGCTGGGATATATTGATTCGCTGTGACTTGTTTTTATTTAGCCGGAAGTTTCAATTTTTAGGATTTATTCCGGAGCCCGATTTTTTTGCTTCACTTTTTTTCTAAAAAAAAGTGG
>JAEZAY010000333.1 GCA_023427575.1 Bacteroidota bacterium
CATTGGTGTCCGGGTAAAATGTATTTCCCCGGGCCTCGGAAGAAATCCGTTAAGAAAATTGAAATGAACACAGTGATAATGAGATAATGAGATAATGAGATAATGTGCTAATGTGAAAATTTAAAACGGACGGCGTGGAGGTAGTAAAAACAGTTATTTGAGCCGGGAAACTATTTTTTGCTCGTTAGAGGACTCCAGACTCCAGACTCCCGACTTGGATTTATTCCGGAGCCCGATTTTTTTGCTCCACTTTTTTTCTAAAAAAATAAGTGGAAAGGGTCATTTACAATGACTGCTCGTCAACTTACTGTTGATACAGGTTCGGTAAAAATTATTACCCGGACACCAATGAGCCTGAAAACTGCCCGTTATTACCGGAATAAGCAGTTCTTTTTGCAGGTTTGGGCAGAAAGTATTTTTATTGATTTGGTGATTTCGCAAAGGCAAACAATTCCGATGTTAGCGTACCTTCATTAAAAAATTGAACTGTTTGCATTAATCCGGCACAGATTTACATTTGCTTTTTTACATTTTCACATTTGTAATTTGATATAGTTGAATGGCTGATCAGGCGATTAAGAAAATTTTTGATTTTAGTTTACTGCGTCGGGTTCTCGGGTATGCTGCACCGTACAGGAATAAATTCATCTTATCCATTGCCCTTGCCATTTTCCTTGCCCTTGTTTCGCCCCTTCGCCCCTATCTGATCCAGCTTACCGTAAATGATTACGTAAAAGAACAGCAGAGCGCCGATATTCAGGACGCGCTGATCCGGATGGTCGTGCTGATAACCGTTATACAGATTGCGATCTTATTAATTGAATCTTCACTGCGGTTTTATTTCTCTTACTTAACAGCCTTTCTTGGCCAGTCGGTGGTGAAAGATCTGCGGGTGAAGATCTACCGTAAAATTGTCGGGCTGAACCTTTCGCAATTCGATAAAACGCCCATTGGTACGCTAACCACGCGAACTATAAATGATATCGAATCCATCAATGATATATTTTCGGAAGGCCTGATTTCGATCCTTGCCGACCTGTTGTCGATCATTTGCATACTGGCTTTTATGTTTTGGGTCGACTGGCGCCTTACGCTGATCAGTCTGGCGCCTTTCCCTTTCCTGATTGTAGCTACCTATTTTTTCAAAGAAAGTGTAAACAGGTCTTTTATCAGGGTCCGGAATGCGGTTTCCAACCTGAATGCGTTTGTGCAGGAGCATATTACGGGCATGTCGGTAGTACAGGCTTTTGCAGCCGAAGAGCGGGAATTCAATAAATTTAAAAAGATCAATACCGAACACCGGAACGCTAATATCAGGGCCATATTTGCCTATTCCGTGTTTTTTCCGGTGGTGGAAATAGTGCTGGCGGTTGGAACCGGTTTAATGGTTTGGTATGCCGGTACCCATGCTTTTAATCTGCCGGCCGGCGAAGCCAGTGAATTAATCGGAAAAATGATGTCTTTTTATCTCTGTCTGAACCTGTTATTCCGGCCATTGCGGGTAATCGCCGATAAGTTTAATGTGTTGCAGATGGGAATGGTAGCCAGCGAAAGAGTGTTCAAGGTGATGGACAATCCGGATTTTATGAAGGATGAAGGCAGTCTGGTTCCGGCTAAAAGAGAAGGAAAGATTGATTTTCGCAATGTCAGTTTTGGTTATGTCCCCAATCGTGAGGTATTAAAGAACATCAATTTTACGGCATTTCCCGGCGAAACGGTTGCGCTGGTTGGGCATACCGGCAGCGGCAAAACATCCATTATTAGCCTGATGAACCGGCTTTATGAGATTCAGAAAGGGGAGATCCGGATTGATGGAATCCCCATTCAGGAATATAAGCTAAACGAACTTCGGAGTTCAATAGGAGTGGTTTTGCAGGACGTGTTTTTATTTTCGGGATCCATTCTCGACAATATCACGCTCAGAGACCCTTCAATTTCGAGGGAAAAGGTGGAGGAGGCTGCCAAATTAATTGATATACATGATTTTATCATGGACTTACCGGGAGGTTACGATTTTAATGTGATGGAAAGAGGCCATACGCTTTCGCTTGGCCAGCGGCAGTTGATTTCCTTCATCCGGGCCATTCTTTACAATCCCTCTATTCTAATCCTGGATGAAGCTACCTCCTCCATAGATACGGCCAGTGAATGGCTGATTCAAAAGGCCATCGACCGGCTGATTACCGGGCGTACTTCCATTGTGATCGCGCATCGCCTGTCAACCATCCGCAAAGCCGACAAGATTATTGTTCTCGACAAAGGGGAGATCCGCGAAATGGGTAATCATGAGGAACTTATGCAGAAAAGAGGCTACTATTACAAGCTTTATGAAATGCAGTTTGGCACCCAAACCGTACTTGCTGAAAAGGGATGATCTTTTTCCGACATAATTTCGTTTTTTAGTCTTCCGGATGCTATCTTTGCGCCAAATTTAACCACAGGTATGCAGGGTCGAAGTCTCAAATCCTTAATGGTAGCGGTTTTCAGCGCTTGTTTCTTGTTTTTTTCCACTGTCTCCGTTGCTCAGGAAAAAGACCATATCACCGGCGAATCGGGTCCGGAACATGTTGAAGCGGCTGGTGAGGGCAAAGTGTTTGATGCCAATAAGGTTATTTTTGAGCACGTACTGGATGCCCATGAGTTCCATTATTTTTCATATACCGACAGCGAGGGCAAAGCGCATCATGCCACCATTCCACTGCCGGTGATTTTATATTCGCCGCAAAAAGGTTTTTCAGTTTTTATGTCTTCAGCCTTCCATCATGGCGAGCATGAGGTAGATGGATACAAACTGGTAGGAAACAAGATTGTGCCGGTGGAAGAAGGTGTAACCGTTTACGATATTTCGCTTACCCGCAACGTGGTTCAGATGATTTTGTCGGTATTGGTGCTGGTTCTGATTATGACCGGCATTGCCAAAAAATACCGTTCCGGAACCGGAACAAAAACGGCGCCTACCGGATTTCAGAATGCCGTTGAACCGGTTATCACTTTTGTGAGAGACGAAGTGGCGAAGCCAAACCTGGGGCATAAATGGGAGAAATATCTGCCTTTCCTGCTAACGGTTTTCTTTTTTATTCTGATAAATAACCTTTTTGGCATTGTTCCCGGTGCGGCCAACGTAACGGGTAATATCGCCTTTACCGCTGTGCTGGGAGTGATCAGCTTTATCGTTGTTACCCTGAGCGGAAATAAACATTACTGGAGCCATATTTTCTGGCCCCCGGTGCCCGGCGGAGTAAAGCCGATCATGATCATTGTGGAAGTGCTGAGCATATTTACCAAACCATTCGCCCTTATTGTGCGTCTGTTCGCCAATATGCTGGCGGGTCACATTATTATTATTTGTCTGATTTCACTGATATTCATTTTTGGTGGAATGAGCAAAATCATCGGATGGGGTTTTTCGCCCGTATCCGTTGCTTTTACCGTATTTATCTATTTTATCGAGATTCTGGTGGCCTTTATCCAGGCCTTTATCTTCACTAACCTGACCGCGGTATTTATCGGCCAGGCCATTGAAGAGGCCCATCACGATCATGAGCATGATAAACATCCGGCAGGAACCACAACGGCTTCCTACGATGACCCGGTAATTATTTAAACGTCTTTTTTTAAACAGTTATAAAAACACAATTATGGATTTACTGACGGTATTCTTAAGCGATGTTGCATGGGCGAATGCGGGTGGAGCGATCGGTGCCGGACTGGCTGCTATTGGAGCTGGTATTGGTATTGGTCAGATCGGTAAAGGTGCCGTGGAAGCAATTTCACGTCAGCCGGAAGCGGTGAACGACATTCGTGCAAACATGATCCTGACTGCTGCGTTTATTGAGGGTGTTGCCCTTTTCGCGGTAATCGCAGGTATCCTTGCAATTTTCGTTTAACATCATCCAAATGCCGCACTCAACGCAAAGGGCCGAGAGTGCGGCATTTAATTAGCCGACCAGGTTCGGCTGATTTCAAACAATCAAACTATCAAATTAGATATATGGATTTATTGATTCCATCCTTTGGATTGATATTCTGGACACTGCTTATTTTTCTGATCGTTCTGTACATCCTGAAAAAATTTGCCTGGAAGCCCATTCTCGGTTCCCTGAAGGAAAGAGAAAACAGCATTGCAGGTTCACTGGCATCGGCTGAAAGAGTGCGTGCGGAAATGGCGCAGCTGAAAAATGAAAATGAAGCCCTGCTGGCAAAGGCCCGAGAAGAGCGTGCTGCTCTTTTGAAAGAAGCCCGGGATACAAAAGACAAGATCATTAATGAAGCGAAAGAACAGGCAAAGGTTGAAGCCAACATAGTGATTATGGAGGCGCAGGCGGCTATTCAGCAGCAGAAAATGGCGGCTCTCACCGATGTAAAAAATCAGGTTGGTTTATTGGTGATCGAAATTTCTGAAAAGGTTTTACGCCGTGAGCTGGGCAACAAACAGGAACAGGAAAACTTTATCAGACAATTGTCGAATGAAGTAAAGCTTAACTAACCAAACCTGAAACGTTTAAAGATTTCAGGTTTTTAAATCTTCAAAATTTCCGGTATGTTGAATCCGCGACTGGCAGGCAGGTATGCAAAAAGTTTGGTTGATCTCGCCACTGAGAGCAATCAGCTTGATGTGGTTTATAAAGATATGCAGTTCCTGAATGGAGCTGTCAGAGGAAGTAAGGAACTTGTTTCTCTTCTGAAAAGCCCGATTGTTACTGCCGATAAGAAACTGGCAGTGATGGATGCGGTTTCAAAAGAAAAGGTGTCCGATCTAACGGCTTCGTTTAACCGCCTTTTAATCCGGAAGGGTAGAGAAGGTATTCTGCCTGAAATCATCCACGCTTTCATTGATCAGTATAAAACCATCCGTGGAATTCATGTTGTGAAATTAACAACTGCCGCACCCATCAGCGAAGAACTGAGCAATGAAATCAAAAAGAAGATTCGGGAAGAAAACAATATTGAAAATATTGAACTGCAAACCAAAGTAAATCCCGAAATTATCGGCGGTTTTGTGTTGGAACTGGGCGATTCGCTGGTTGATGCAAGTATTTCATATGATCTGAATGTGATCAAAAAACAATTTCTGAACAACGACTTTATTTATAAGATCCGGTAATTGTCGGAATCCATTCCCTTCGGGGCAACGCTAATAAAAAGCTTTAAATAATAACAAACATGGTAGATATTAAATCAGATGAGATTTCAGCGATACTGCGCCAGCAGTTAAGCAATTTCAACGCTGCTGCTGATCTTGAAGAGGTAGGAACAGTGCTGCAGGTTGGTGACGGTATTGCCCGCGTGTACGGACTGAATAGTGTTCGTAGTGGCGAGCTGGTTGAATTCGATAATGATGTAAGAGCAATCGCACTTAACCTGGAAGAGGATAATGTGGGGGTGGTATTAATGGGTGATTATACAGCCATTAAGGAAGGTGCCAAAGTTCGCAGAACAGGTAAGATCGCCTCGATCCAGGTGGGAGAGGGAATGCTGAACCGTGTGGTTAATACCCTTGGCGAGCCCATCGATGGTAAAGGTCCGATTACAGGTGAGCGTTATGAAATGCCGCTGGAGCGTAAAGCACCGGGGGTTATTTTCAGGGAACCGGTAAAAGAACCTTTGCAAACTGGTTTGAAAGCCATTGATGCAATGATTCCCGTAGGCCGCGGTCAGCGTGAGCTGATCATCGGCGACCGCCAGACCGGTAAAACAGCGATCGCAATAGATACGATCATCAATCAGAAAGAATTTTA